>DATLVT010000288.1:0-10313 GCA_035577105.1 Polyangia bacterium | reverse complement strand
CAATCTGATCGCCGATCGCGCCTTTCAGTGGCAGCACAAGGACGGCCGGGATGGCGGGCCGGCCCACGTCCTGGTGAACCTGGCGGTGGGCGGTAAATGGCCGGGGCCACCCCAGGAGGACACGGTGTTTCCGGCGCGGCTGGACGTCGCGTACATCCGGGTATGGCAGCGCTGAGCGCCGAGCGCCTGTCAGAGGGCGGCAAACAGATGATGGCATCACAAGAATCGTCAGCGCGCGGGCAACCGGCCGTCGAGGTGGCGTTCGTCGTGCTGATCCTGGCCGTGACGGTGCTGCAGCGGTTTGGCTTGAACTTCGGCGACTACTCGCTGAACGCCGCGCTGGTGGCGATGTTCGCGCTGCTGGTGGTGGCTGGACTGACGGGCGTGCTGACGGTGTCGGCGGCGCGGCTGGTCCTTTACGGGGTGTGCGTCGGCATAGCCTTGCTCAGCACGCTGCTCAACGAGCAAAGCTCGTCGGTGACGTCGCTGGCCTTGCTGGCGGTGATGTACCTGCCGTTCGTCTTCGTGCTGACGCCGGCGGCGGGCCTGTCGCCGCAGAGGGCGAACGACATCTTCCTGGACGTGGCGGCGTTCTGCGCGGTGGCCGGCGTGGCGCAGTTCTACGCGCAGTTTCTGTTTCACGCTGATTGGCTCTTCGATTTCACGCCGCAGGTCCCGGCGTTTCTGCGCGGGCCGTCCGGCTATAACACGGTCATCCGGGCGGGGGGATCGCTCAAGTCCAACGGCTTCTTCTTCCGTGAACCGTCGGGTTTCTCGTTCGTCATGGCCCTGGCTCTGATGCTCGAGTGCCTGTCGCATCGGCGCGCGGTGCGCATCGGCTTCCTGGGACTGGCGTTGCTGCTCACGTATTCAGGCACCGGCCTGCTGGCGCTGGTCATCGGCCTGGTCATTCCCATGAACGGCCGCAACGTTCTGCGCCTGGTCGTGGTGGGAGCGGTGGGGGCAGCGTTTTTCTTCTTGCTGGAAGAACCGCTGAACCTGTCGTTCACCATGGCCCGCCTGCACGAATTCGGCTCGGAGACCAGCAGCGCCTATATCCGCTACATCGCGCCCGGCCGCCTCATCGCCGACGCCGCTGCCAGCGCCCCGTCGCTGCTGTGGCTGGGGCACGGCCCGGGAACGATCTTTCGGCAAGAGGTCGGCTACGAGTTTCACGATCCGACCTGGGCCAAGCTGATCTTTGAATACGGCGTGGTCGGGTTCGTGGCCTTTCTGGCCCTGTTCTGGGCCTCGCTGGGTGGGCCGTCGGCGCCGACGCGCGTGCGCGCCATGCTGTTCGCTGGCTGGCTGATCATGGGCGGCCACCTTCTGTCGCCGGAGCAAACCTTCATGACGCTGGCCCTGCTGGGTCTTTTGCCGCGGCCATCGGCGTCGCCGCGGGACGCCCGGGCGGAGGTGCCTTCGGGGTTGCCGCCGGGCGTGGTGGGGTTGCGGGCGCAGGAGGTGCGGTCATGAACAGCGCCACGTTGCCGGGCGCAGCGCCCCTGGTCAGCATCGTGATCACCTGCTTTAACTACGCGCGCTTCGTCGCGGCGGCCATCGAGGGCGCGCTGGCGCAGACGTACCCGCGTACGGAGATCGTCGTCGTCAACGACGGATCGACCGACGACTCGGCGCAGGTGATCGGGCGGTACCGCGATCGGGTGCGCATCATCGACCAACCCAACGGCGGATCGGTCAGCGCCCTCAACCGCGGTTTCGCGGAGAGCCGTGGCGACATCGTGATGTTCCTGGACGCCGACGATCTGATGGCGCCGGAGGCGGCGGCCAGCGTGGTGGCGGCCTGGAACCCCGGTTGCGCCAAGGCGCAGTACGATCTGACGATCATCGACGCCGACGGGCGCGATCTGGGCAGGCGTTTCTGTTCGTTCCGCTCGGACTATGACGCGGCGGCGGTGCGGGCCTCCTTCTGGCGCACGGGAACCTACCGATGGCCCGTGACGGCGGGTAATGCTTACGCGCGCTGGTTCGCCGGTCCATTCTTCCCGCTGGCCATCGATCACGGTGCGGACGGAACGCTGAACACCTTGGCTCCGCTTTACGGCGATGTCGTCACCATCGCGCGCCCGCTGGGTGCCTACCGGATACACGGCGCCAACATGTGGGCCAGCGGCGGCAGCGACACCGACCGGATGCCTGAACGGATCCGCCACCGGCGCGGGGAGATCGCCCTGCTGCGCGAACACGCCGCGCGCAAAGGTGTGGCGCTGCCTGCGGGCGACATCCTCGATCACGAGCTGCCGTTCCTGAACTACCGTCTGGGCGCGCTGAAACTGGGGATGGACTATCAGGGCAAGGACGTCGACTCGGTCGCCGGCTTGCTGACCCGCGCCGGTCGCGCGATTGTCGTCGAGGCGCTGCCAGTCAAGGTGAAGCTGGCGCATCTCGCCTGGTTCGTGGCGCTGGGCCTGGCCCCGGGCCCGCTGGCCGCCCGTATGCTGTGGCTCCGTTACAATCGCGCCGCCGTCAGGGGAGCCGGGCGCCGCCTTCTCGATCGGCTGCGGCAGAAAAACGAAAGGAACGGACGCGCCAATGTCGACGCCGACGCCGACGCCGACGCCGCGTGACCGCGAGCGAGGCGCCGATCGCGCGCGCGCCGCCCGGTCGACGATGTGGAGCGCCGTGGAGAACGGAGGCCTGGCCCTGGTCTCGTTCGGCTCGCTGGTGATCTACGCGCGGTTCCTGGGGCCGGCGGAGTTTGGCCTGTTCTCCATCGTGCTGGCCCTGGTGGAACTGCTGGACGTGCTGGTCAGCATGCTGTTTCACGACGCCCTGGTGCAGAAGAAGGATGTCACCGATCGGCATTTCGACACCGCCTTCACCGCGTCGATGTTGCTTGCCTTCGTACTGTTCGCCGCCTGCGTGTGCGTGGCGCCGACGTTTGCCGGCCTGGTGCACAATGGGCAGGCAGCGCGCGTGCTGTCCTGGACAGCGCTGCGGTTTCCTTTCACGGCCCTGGGCGCCATCATCGTCGCGCGCCAGCGTCGCGAGCTGGCGTTCAAGGTCCTGGCCATCCGCTCGCTGGTCGGCCGCATCAGCGGCGCCGTCCTGGGGATCGGGCTGGTCGCGCTGGGCGCCGGCGTCTGGGGTCTGGTGGTGCAGCAGGTGGCCATCGCCGGTGCCGCGTCGCTGGTCCTGTGGCTGGGGGCCGACAAGCGACCACGGCTGTCCTTCGGATGGCGCGAGCTGCGCGAGCTCATCGGTTTCGGCGTCTATGCGGTGGGCGCGCTCTTCTTGAACTTTGCCGTCAAGCGGGTGTTCACCATCGTGGCCGGCGTGATGCTGGGCAACGAGCTGGCCGGCTTTCTCAACATCGGGTTCCGCGCCGTGGATGTCCTGTGGGCCATCGCCGCCACGGCGGTCGGCCAGGTCGGACTGCCGGTGCTGGCGCGCCTGCAGTCGGATCCGACGCGCTTTCGCAGCGCCTACCGCTCGGCGCTGGAGTTCACCTGCCTGCTGCTCTATCCGTGCTTTTGCGGCATCGCGCTGGTGGCGCCTCTCGTGGTCGAGCTGCTGTTTGGCGCACGCTGGTTGGCCAGCGCGCCGTACGTCGCGGTGCTGGCGCTGCTGGCGCTGGTGCAGGCGCCGCGTCTGCTGATGACGCCGGCGCTGACGGCGCTGGGGCGCCCGCGCGAGCCGCTGGCGGGCCTGGCCGTCGAGTTGCTGATCGTCGTCGGACTCCTGCTGACCGTCGGCGCCCACACGCTGCGCTGGGCGGTCGGGATCTGGGTGATCCGCGAGATTGCCTCGGTGCCCGTGATGACCGTGCTGGTCAGGCGGGCCACCGGTGTGGGCATCGGCACGCACCTGCGCGCGGCCGCCGGACCCCTGCTGTCGTCGGCGTGCATGTCCGCCGCCCTGCTGGCCATCCGGCGGGTGCTGCCGGCCGCCATGCCCGTCGCGGCGCGGCTGGCGGTGATGGCGCCTCTGGGCGCCGCGATCTTTCTCGGCGCCGCCTGGTCATTCGACAGAACGGCGATGAAGCGGCTGCTGGACTTCGTGGCCTCTGTGGTGCGCCGGCCGTCGGTGCTGCCGCCCGCAGAACCGCGCGCCGCGCTGGAGTCGAAATGAACGCGGCGCCGTCGTTGTCCGTCGTCATCACCAGCTGGAACTACGGCCGCTTCGTGGGGCAGGCCATCGACAGCGCGCTGGCCATCGACTGGCCGGCTGTCCAGGTCATCGTGGTCGACGACGGTTCGACCGATGATTCGCAGCAGGTGATCGCCCGTTACGGTGAGCGGATCGTCGCGGTTTTCCAGGCAAACGCCGGTCAGACCGCCGCCACCAACGTCGCCTTCGCGCACGCCACCGGCGACGTCGTCATGTTTCTGGACGCCGACGATCTGCTGGATCCCTCCATCGGCAAGGAGATTGCCGGCGTCTGGCGGGCCGGCGTCAGCAAGGTGCAATTTCAGATGAAGATCGTCGACGCCGACGGCACGCCGACGGGGGCCAAGCTTCCTCAGTTCTCCGCCGTCGTCCCTTCGCCCCAGCAGATCCGGCGCTGGGCCTCGCGCGCCGCTGCCTACCCGACGCCGCCAGGCTCGGGCAATGCCTATGCGCGCTGGTTCCTCCAGCGCCTGTTTCCCCTCGAGGACCCCGCGATCCCCCCCGACAGCTACTGCCTGGCGGCGGCGCCCCATCTCGGCGATGTGGTGACCGTGGCCAAGCCGCTGGTGAGTTACCGCGTCCACGGTAACAACGACGGCGCCATGCTGACGTGGGACGGCGACCGACTGGCGCGCGAGTTCCAGCGCGGCCAGTGGCGCTTTGCCTACGCGCAGCGCGTGGCCGCCACCGTGGGCGTCAACATCCCCGACAGCACGTTTCGGCGCAGCCTGGCGTCACTGCCATACAGGCTGGCATCGCTGCGCCTGGCGCCCGATGGCCATCCCGTCTCCGATGACACGCTGGCCAAGGTTGTTGTCGACACCGTGCGGGCGGCGCTGGTGCCCCAGGGCCGGTCATCGTCGTCGGTCGCGGCGCTGGTGGCGTGGACGATCCTGGTCGCGCTGCTTCCCGATCGGGCCAGCAAGCAGCTGGCCCTGTGGCGCTTCGCCTCGCCCAGCCGGCCCAGGGCGCTGCAGCGGGCCCTGACCTTGTTGCACGTGGTCAACCGCTGAAGAAGGGTAGCAGGCCCGCCCGGCGGCCGGCGCCGGCGCCCGTATCAAGGCGTCGGCTTGACGATCATGTTGGAATCCAGGTTGACCGCCGCGATCCGCGCCAGGGCCCGTCCGTTGAGGGTCGCGCCGGTTTCGAGGGTGATGGCCTGGTCGGCCATGATCGTTCCCTGAAACGCCGACGTGGAACCCAGCGTCGCCGAGGTGCCGACCTGCCAGAACACGTTCGTTGATTGGGCCCCGCCGCTGAGGATCACCTGACGTCCGGAGGTGGTCGTCAACGTGGAGGCCATCTGAAAGATGAAGACAGCGTCCCCGTCTCCCTGCGCATCCAGCGTCAGATCACCCGACGAGATCTCCAGCGACGAGGTGGATTTGTAAAGGCCGGGGGGCAGGGTCAGACCGCCCAGGTTTCCGGCGATGGTCACCGGGCACAGCGTTCGTCCAGCGGCATCGTTGTACGCCGTGGTCAGGTCGGCCACGGCCTGGGCCGAGGTGGTGTCGCCGGCATGTTGTGCGCCCACCACCTTTCCGGGGGGGAACCCGGTCACCGCGGTGCCGGGGCTGACGCCCAGATCTCCGGTCACCGTGGTGGCACCCGTGTTGGTCACCGTCGAACCGGCCAGCACCACGAAGTCATCCGCGGCGCCCAGAACCACCGGGGCCTGGCCGCACGCGGAGGTCGTGAAGGTCCAGACAAAGTTGCTGGCCAGCGGGTTGCCGGAAGAATCGGTGGCCCCGGTGGTGATGGTGGCCGTATAGGTCGTGTTCGGCGCCAGGCGAGTGGCCGGGATGAAGAGCGCCGTCGTCCCCGCGGCCACGTAAGTCACCGTGCCCGGAATCAGCAAGTTTCCCGCCTTCAAGGTGAAGGTCACCGCGTTGACGGAGGTGGGGTTCATCGGCTCGCTGAAGGTCGCGGTCAGCGTTGCGCCCAGGGGGACGGCGGTGGCCAGATCGACCGGGCTGGTCAACACGACCGTCGGTGCTGTCGCATCGAGGATCGCACCGGTCATGAAGGTCCACGTGTACGGGGACGCCAGCGCGTTGCCGGCCACGTCCTTGGCGCCCGCGCTGATGGTCGCCACGAACGTGCTGTTGCTGGCCAGGTTTGTCGACGGGGAAAACGTCGCCGTGATGCCGATGTAGCTCACCGAGCCGCCAATGGCGACGTTCCCTTGCTTCAAGGTGAAGGTGCTCTTGTTCAGGGTGGTCGGGTTCATCGCCTCGCTGAAGGTGGCGCTGATCTTCTTGGTCAGGACGACGCCGCTGTCTCCACGGCCAGGGTCGGTGAAGGTGACAAACGGCGCCCCGATGTTGCTGCCGTCGGGGCCGTCAACGGACAGGTCGATGGACACGTCGATCGCCTGGTCAACGGGCACGTCAACCGCCTGGTCAACGGGCACGTCAATCGCCTGGTCAACGGGCACGTCAACCGCCAGGTCAATGGCGGCATCCCTTGCGGCATCTCTGTCGGCGCTGTCGATGCCGTCCGCGCTGTCCGCGGTGTCCGCGCTGTCGGCGCGGGATGCGTCCGCATCGGCAACATCGGCTCTCCCAAGATCGTTGCTGGTGGCGTCGGCGTCGCTGCTTGCCGTGTCGATGCGGGCGCCGTCCATTTTTGCGGCGTCCGGGTTCGCCGTGTCGACGCGTGCGCCGTCAGACGTGCCGGCGTCTTTGAATTCCACCAGTTGCTGCCCGCAGGCAGACAGGGCGGATAACAGCATGAAGAGAAGGTTTCGGTTAAGTGTCTTCACGTTACTTGCTCCCGTCATTGAGGATCACAAACTGGACCACGAAGTCGACGCGCCGGTTGTTCTCGCGGCCGGCGGCGGTCGCGTTGCTGTCGGCGGGAACCGAAGAGGCGAGGCCCTTCGAGGCCAGGCGCTGCTTGTCGATGCCGTGGGCGACCAGGTAGTCGAGCACCGCCTGGGCGCGCTTCTCCGAGAGCGTCTGGTTGTGCTCGTCGCCGCCTTCCGACGAGGTGTGCCCCTCGACCTGCACGTGGAAGGCTTTGTTGTCGTTCAGCGCCTGGACCACCTCATCCAGCACGGGAAACGAGACGTCCTGAATAACGGCCTGATTCCAGGCAAAGTAGAGCTTCTCCTTCAGCTCCAGCTTTTCCCGTCCGACGACCACTTTCTTGTAGGCAGGACAGCCCCAGAAGTCCATCGGCCCTGCTACGTCCGGGCAGCGGTCCACGTTGTCTGGAATCCCGTCCTTGTCACGATCAGCGCAGACGAAGACCTCCTTGTTGACGGTGCGGATCTCGGCGGGAACGAGTGCGACCGGCTGAGCTTCGCGGGTCACGCCCGTGCCCACCTCGAGGCTGAGGCCCACGCTCAAGATCTTGGCGTCGTGATTGTCGAAGCCGGCTCTCTCGCCCTGCAAGATGTGAAAATAGCGGACGAACGGGCCCAGCCAGAAGACGCGTGACTGCCCGACAGGAAACGCCAGGCCGCCGGCGACGGCAAAACCCGGGCGATTGAGGGCGTCCGTTCGGACGTAAAGCAGGTCGGCATCCGCCCACGGTGACAGCGCGTGCAGCGAGTCGCTGTCGGGCACGTGATGGGGGCGCTTTATCCGTACGCTGCCGCCCAGCGCCCAGGCCGTCCCGAAGTCACCGCCCGCGGCGTGGCTGGGCAAGGCCACAAACGTTGCGCTGGGACCAAGGTCCAGGCTTGGCGTCAGGGTCCACAGCGCCTTGATGGACTGTGAGCCGCCGGTGTCGAACAGCCGCGACTGCGGCTGGGTCAGCGCGAACGCCACGCCGGGCTCCAGCTTCAGGGCGAAGGTGCCTGGTTGCACCGGAACTGGATCGCCGCGGTGGTCTTCGGCGTCGGCCGCCTGGACGATCCGACCTGGTGACAGCAACGCCACGCCGACCACGCCCGCCCTGATCAGGCGCTGTGTTGACCATCCGAGTTTCGTCTGAAAGCCGTTGAGCATCCAACGACCATAAGGACGTTCTCATCGCGTGGTTCCCGGGATTCGCTCGGCCAGTGTGCGCAACCGTCGAATCTTGACGAAATGTTGTCAGGGAAAACCGCCAGACAGAGGTCAACGTGATCATCGAGACCACGACGGCCTACAGGCGAGCGGGCCGCGCGAGCGCGAGCCAGCTCGCCAGGGGAGCGACCGAGGTGCGCCGCCGGTCTAGCGCGACGCTCGGTAGGCGGCCGTCATGTCGCCCAGGTGGTTTCCCACGGAGGCCAGCGCGCGATACAGGCCGACCTCTTTGTACGGCAGGCCGTGTTTCGCGCAGAACGCGCGCACGACGGGGCGCATGGCCCGGTATCGGTTGTGCGGGACGCGCGGAAAAAGATGGTGCTCGATCTGAGAGTTGAGCCCGCCGTAATAAAAATCCAGCAGCGGTGGATTCAAGATGTTTCGACTGGTGGTCACCTGCTGCTCCAGATAGCTGAGCTTGTCTTCCGAGCCCAGCCGCCGCATTCCGATGTGGTTGGGGATGAAGACCGACGCGGTCATCCAGGACGAAATGCAGGACATGGCCAGGTACGCGGCGATCGCGGCCGGCCAACCAAAGACCAGGCCGGGGATGACCAGCAACACGATCCAGTGCAGCGGGATCAGGAAGCGGTCGATCTTGGTCTCCTTGGGCTGCTGAAACAGATCGCGGATGCCGTCATAACGAAGGCTGACCCAATAGAAAGATGCCAGCGGCCAGAACGCCCATTTTTGAACGCGCAAGAACATCCGGCCCACCGGCGTCTTCCAGTTGTCGGAGTCGGGGTAAACGGAAAAGAGCACCCCGAAGCGCATGTCCGGATCGCCTTCGATCTCCTGACAGCGCACGTGATGCTGGTTGTGGCGCGAGCGCCAGAAGCCAAAGCTCATGCCGCACAGAAAGGTCATCCCGATCTGGCCCCAGACGTCGTTCACCCAGGCCTTCTTTGACAGGGCGTAGTGGCCGGCGTCGTGCCCCAGGAATCCCATGGTCAGCATGGCGACCGCGCTGACCGGGGCCAGCAGCAGCCATTTCCATCCAAAGGGGAGCACCATCAATCCCAGGTAAGATCCGAAAAATACCGGGATCCAGATCATCAGGCTGCGTTTCCAGGCCTGGGACGGGGCCAGCAGCCCCGCCAGGCTCAGCTCGGCATGCAGCTCCTTGAGAAAACGCTGATGATCACCCACTTCACTGGCATCGCTGGTCGCAGCGGCGACCGATAGCTCTGGCATTCCGACCTCCGGGTCAGGGTTACCACTGAGAGTACCATGTCTGACCCTCGGGAGCGGTCTGTAGATGCCTAGCGAAGCACGATTCCGTCGACCTTGGCTTCGGGGTCCAGTACCTCGATGTTCGAGGTCCAGCCGAGCTGTGGATTGTTCATCTCCCACACCACCTTCTTGTCGCGGGTCAGCTCGAAGGCCTGCGGTTGATCGGCGGCGCCGGCGTGTCCCGGCCAGTTGCAGATCACCGTGTTGCCGTTGGCCAGCCGTTGCAGGCCGGCAGCAAAGCCCAGCCGGTTTCCCGGGATCTCGCTTTCGTTCACCTCCCAGACGATCTTGTCCTGGGGATCGACCTCGATCACCCGGTGAGCGTCTCCGCAGGACGACAGCGTGTTGCCGTTGGGGAGACGGATGGCCACGAAGCTGCCGCAGGCGAACTGGCGCAGCTGCTTGCCGGCGGCGTCGAACTCGACCGCCTTGTTCGATTGCAGGTACGTCACCAGGAAAGTTCCCTGCGGCGTCTTTCGCACCTCTCTGAATTGATTGTGCGGGGAAAATCCACCGGGTTCGGTGACAGTGACTGTGGAAACGACTTTCCCGGTGCCGTCAATTTCGCGCAGCAGGCCGACGCCGCCGTCGTGGGCCTCGCCGATCAGGAAGTTGCCGTTCGGCAGCGGCTGGCAGGACTGCACCTCGGTGCCGGCGGGGGCGGCGTAATTCCACACCACCTCCTTGGCGGGCGTCATCTCTCGCGCGCCCTTCACGTAGGCGAAGGCGATGTTGCCGTTCGCCAGCACCCAGGCGTCGTTGGCCTCGCTGCCCAGCGACATGACGTTGAACTGCCATTCCACCTGACCGTCCCTGGCGACCAGTGCCATGATTCCCCTGTCCGAGATCGCGTTCAGAAATCGATGACTGACCTTGCCGGCGGGCCCGTCGCTGCTGGCGCCGTCGGTGATCGGGGTGGCGGCGTCACCGGGA
>DATLVT010000287.1:0-7729 GCA_035577105.1 Polyangia bacterium | reverse complement strand
GATCGCGACCCATGTAACAGAAGCGCAGAGGGACAACGGCCCCGACGAACCGTCCCGCTGTGGCCCCTTCCTTCCGCGCCACCCCCCCACGCTACGTCGGCTCGCTCGGGGCAAGCGCTGCCGACCATCGAGTGAAAACTTGAAGAGACAAAAGTCGCTCGCAGATCCGTCATCGGCGGCGTTCGCGCGTAACGGATGAAGGCACACAGGCGCGCGGAGGGGTGGGACAGAGTCTCGGCGGGACGTCTCGGAGCGCTCCTGCCCGGAGGGGTCCGCCCCGCAGGGCAGGTTGCCAGCGGAGAGTCGAGGACGCCCCGTGCGGCCGCTGGATCTGTTCAAGGCTTTGTGGCGCCTCGCAGACTGCCACGCCTGTTTTCCCGTTCACCTCACCGCGGCCGCGTAAGGCGTCCGTGCCCGCCGAGGCTCTGTCCCACCCCTCCGTGCCCTCGCCGGAAGGAGTGAAGCTCGATTCTGTGACCAATGATGAGCGCTCTCCCTAGCCTGAAGCGAGGCGGGCGTTCAGCGCGGCCAGCTCGTCGCCCAGCGCGAAGTTGATCATCTCGACGACCTCGATGTTGGCCCGCGCCGCCGCGATCAATTCGTCCGACCCGCGCGCCGCCGCCGCCGCCAGGTTGCGATCGACGCGCACGATCTGTTCGAACGCGCCCACCACGTCGCCAGCAATCAGCAGAGCCGCCCGCTGCCCGGTGTGCGCCAGGCCGGCCCGCCAGCGATCGCTGTCGAACACGCCGCCGTCACGGAAGGACAGCGCCGCCTGCTCGAACGCCCGACGATGCCGGCGCGGCAAGGCGCGGGCGATCTTCTGGCTCATCTCGTTCAAGCGATCTTCGGGCAACGCGCCCCGCCCGTAATCCGGGTAGACCGTGCGCACGCCGGCCGCGACGACCAGGCCCAGCTCCTTGGTGGGGATGCGCGCCGCCACGTGCGTGCCCGCCCGCAGACGCCCCAGCTTGTGCCCCAGCTGCCCGAACAGCTCCTGCCGCGGCATCGCCGCAAAGTTGGTGGGCACCAGCAGCGCGGGCGGTTGCGTGGCGTCGATCTCGATCTGGGTGACGCCGGCGCGCGCCAGATAAAGCTCGAAGCTGTCGCCCAAGCCCAGCACGCCGGCCACGGCCCCGACGGTGGCGCGGATCGGCTCTTCCGATCGCGCCCCCAGCCGATCCGATTTGGTGAGGCCCCAATCTTCGATGCTGGCCCCGTACAGGCGCGGCACCACCTCCAGCATCGCGGCCAGCAGCGCCGTGGCGGGGTGATGCTCGTCGGGGTGACGGATGATGGCGTCGAAATCGACGCTGCTGATGGGATTGCGCAGATCCGGCGACCAGCGCAGGCGCGCCTCGCGCACGGCCCGCGCCTCGCCGGGATCGACGGCGCCCAGCGCCACCAGCACGCCCAGGGCCCGATCGGCCCGATCGCGCTCGCCGGTGCGTTCAAACAGCCGGCGCAGCGCCCGCAGCGACGTCAGCCGCAGCGGATCGATGCGCAGCAAGGCCAGGTGCTCGGCCACCGCCTCGGCGGGCCGGAACGCTTCCTCCAGCACGCGGGCCAGCTCGGCGCGCGCCGTCGCGTTGTCTGGCGTTCCACGCAGCACGATGCGCAGCTCCTCGATGGCGCGGTGGGGCGACACCAGCGGTCCGCTCCACAGCGCCGCCAGCTGGATCCGTCGGCGCGTCGACCCCGGCTCGATCTCCAGGTACCGTGTCAGCGCTTCGGCCATGCGCCCCGGTTCGTCCAGCTGGGTGACCAGCGCCTCCAGCCGCTCCAGCGCGCCCTCGTTCACCGGATCCAGGGCCAGGGCGTCTTCAAAGGCCTCGGCCGCCCCCTCGGCGTCCTCGACGGGACCGGCCAGCAGATCACCCAGCGCGATGAAATGGGCGACCCGCGCCTCGCGATCCGGATCGACGGTGGCCAGGTGGCGCAGCATGGCCGCCGCCTCGCCGGGCTCGCGCTTCCTGACCAGCGCATGGACCAACCCGCCCAGGGCCTTGATGTCGTCGGGCGCCGACAGCAGCGCGCTCTGATAGGCGCCCGTGGCCAGCACCAGATCGCCCAGGTCACGCTCGGCGATCTCGCCGACGCGGATCCAGGCCGCGCTGACCGTGTCGGCGTCGGACGAGACGGAGATGGCGCGCCGGAAGCTGGTCACCGCCTCGGCCGGGCGCCGACGTTCAGACAGAAGCTCGGCCAGACGCAACAGCGCCACCACCGACGTGGGATCGGTCTCCACCGCGTCGGTCAGCGCGATCACCGCCTCGCCGTTGGCGCCCAGATCGTGCAGCAACCCGGCCAGATGCAACAGGCGATCGCGCCGCTTGTCGCCGGTGCCGGCCGCGGCCCGCCGGCGCAGCACCTCGATCAGGCGCGCCTCCTCGTGGCGGTTGCGCAGAATGACCTCCAGCACCTGAAAGTCGACCTCGGCGTCGGGATCCAGCGCCAGCACTTCTTCCAGGCAGGCCGCCGCCGCCTGGTCGTCGCGAACGGCGTTGGCGAAGAGACGGGCCGCCTGCCGAAAGCAGTCCGCTGCGCGCTCGGGACTCTTGGTGGCGCGCCCCTCCTGCACGTAAAGCTCGGCCGCCGCCCGCGGATTGCCCAGGCGTTCGCGCAGGCGGGCCAGGGCGCGCAACGCCGGCAGAAAGGTCGGATCGGCGCCCAGGGCCAGCTCCAGATCAGCGCAGGCCGCCACCAGGTCGCCGGCCTCGGCGCGCGCCTGTCCCAGCTCCCACAGCAGCGCCGAGCGCACCTGCGGATCGCTGGCCCGCTCGGCCAGCGTCCGTCGCGCCAGCACCACGCGCGCCCAGTCGCCCCGACGGGCGGCCAGGCGCTCGAACAGCGCCAGGGCATCGGCGGCCGGATCGCCCTCGACGATCCGTTCGTAAAGAGGCAACGCCTCGATGGCGGCGCCGCCGGTTCGCTCGCGCGCGGCGATGGCCGCCCGCCACAGGGCCAGCCGCGCCTCCGGTTCGCGCGTCACCTCGGCCAGGCGCTCCAGCGCCACCCCGGCCTCGCGGTCGCGACCCAGGCGACGCAAGATCTCGACGCGCGCCTCCAGCGCCAGCACCTCGCCGGGCGCCTCGTCCAGGATCCGCCCCAGCAGCAGCGCGCCCTGTTCGGCGTCGGGCAGGCGCAGGGCCAGATCGACGCGCGCCCCGGTCAACCCCTGCGCTGCATCCTCGGCCGGGCGCCCCTGCGGAACGCCCAGCCGGCGCGCCTGCAGCTGCACCACCTCTGACCCGCGCCCCAGCAGTTGATAGAGGCGCTCCTGCACCAGCAGCGCCGCCAGGCGTCCCGAGGGTGCCGAAGGCGCCGACGACGCCGCACCGTTGCCCGCCCGCGCCGCCCCCGCCGCCGCCGGGTGTCCGGCGATGCCGGCGGCCGCCGCGCTGGCGGTCAAGCTGCGCTCGATGATCAGCAGCGCCTCGCGCGGGCGGCGCAGCTGCCATTCATAGACGTCCGCCTGGCGGCGATAGACCGCCGCCTTGGCCGCCGGATCGCCGATGCGCTCGGCCAGCGCGCCCAGGGCCGCCCCCAGCTCCTCGGTGCGCCCCAGGCGCTGCAGGAGACGCGCGTAATAGTCGGCGGCGTCTACGCTGGCCGGATCCGCGGACAGCGCCCGCCCCACCGATCCCAGCGCCACCTCGGGCTGACCCAGCAGCTCGGCCTGCACGCGCGCCGCTTCCAGCTGCAGGGCGCTGGCCTGCGTGCTGACCGTCTCGCAGGCGGCCATGCGTGACAGCACCGTCGCCAGCGCTTCGAAATTCTTGCGGCGGTAAAGCGCGCGAGCCAGGCCTTCCAGCGCCGGCCGAAAGGTGGGTGCCAGCTCCAGCACCGACTCGTAGGCGCGGATGGCCTCGCGATCGGCGGCGGCGCGCTCCTCGAACAGCGTCGCCGCGCGAAACCGCCAGGCCACCCGTTCGTCGTCGGCGACGGTGACGATCTCGGTCCCCAGGCGCAGCGCCGCCTCCGCCGCCACCAGCGCGTCGCCGGCCTTCTCCGCCGCCCGCAGCAGCGCCCGCAAGGCCGTCGCCCGGCGCTTGCCGCGATCGGCCCACTCGCTGTAAAGGGCCATGGCCTTGCCGGGATCGCCCAGGCGCTCTTCGTGCAGCAGGCCCAGGCGCTCCAGACGCCGCCCCTCGGCGTCGTCGGCCTCGGTGACGGCCGCGTCGGCGGCGCCCGCCGGCTCGGCGGCCTTCACTTCACTTTCGATCACGCCCAGCAGGTCGTCCCAGCGCTCGAGGGCCGGATAAAGGCGCTCCAGCAGGTGCAAGGCCGGGGCATAACCGGGCACGGCGTCCAGGGCCCGCCGCGCCAGCTCGGCCGCCTCGGGCAGCGCGTGCAGCGCGGTCTCGTTCAATTCGGCGGCACGCATGGCCAGCGCCGCCCGCCAGGCCGGATCCTCGACGCGCCCCACCGCCTCGACCGCCAGCGCCACCTGCGCCGCGGAATCTCCCGTGCGCGAGGCGATCCGCTCCAGGGCGTGCAGCGCGCTTCCGCTTGAGGGCCGCGTCTCCAGCACGCGCCGAAACCGCGCCGCCGCCGCCACGTCGTCGTTGCAATGCTGTTCGGCGACGTAACCGGACAGGCTGTACAGCGCCGCCGCCCACTCCGGATCGACGGTCAGCTCGGCCTGGTGGTCCAGAAAGCGCAGCGCCCGCCGCCAGCGTCCTGCCGCCGCGTCGTCGTCGCAGGCGGTCGCCAGCAGCGCCAGATCGTCGGGCGTGTCGCCCAGCGCCTGATCCACCGCCGCCGCGGCACGCTCGGCGGCGCCCAGCCGGTAACGGTGCAGCGCCGCCGCCGCCGCCAGCCAGGCCGCGCGCATGGGCCCCGGGGCCACCGCCTCCGCCTCCAGCATGATCCCGCGCAGCAGATCCAGATCCTTGCCGGCGCGCGCCCCCACCCGACGCAGCCCGGCCCGGGCCACCGCCGCCGCGTCGCCGCTGGTGTCCTCGTCCAGCGATCGCCCGAACAGCGTCAGCGCATCGGACAGGCGCGAGGCATCCGCTTCGGCCAGCAACGCCAGCCGACAAAGGACCCGGGCCCGCTCTGCCGGCAACCGCGCGGCGGCCAGCCGGCGTTCCAGCACCGTGCGCAAGAACGCGGCGTCGCCCGTCCGTTCCGCGATGGCCTGCGCCGCCACCAGCGCCCCGCGATGATGGGCCGCCGTCTGCAGCGCGTCCTCCAGCGCCCGCCGGGCCGGTCCCGGCGCCAGCAGGCGATCTTCCAGGAGGTACGCTTTCTCGACCAGGAGCGCCGCCCGATCAGCCACCGACGGGCTGGCTTCGATCTCCACGTCCAGCAGGTCGACCGCCGACCAGATGCTGCCCACCTCCAGGGCGTGGACTCGCAGGGCGCGCAGCACGGGCGCGAACGTCGCCCGCAGCGGGGTCTCCACCGCCAGCTGCAGGTGGTCGACGGCCGCCGCCGCGTCGGCCAGCCGGTCCTCCAGCAGGCGGGCCGCCGCGTATCGCAAGGCTCCCGCGGCCGATCCCTCGCGCGCCTCGGCCTCTTCGTCGATGGCCGCCACCTCGGACTCCCAGGCCGCCGGCGACATCTCCACCGGGCGCACCGACAGCGTCTCCTCCAGTGCCGGCGTCATCACGTCGAGGAGGTCGTCGTCCGTCTCTGGCCCGGTCAGAACCGGCGTGGGGGTAAGCAGATTCACGGGGGCACTGAGTCTAACCGATGCCTCGCGAGATAAACTCGCAACTTCAAGCAAAATTCACGGCCTCGCGGTGGAATGTCGGCCGCGACCAGGCCTCTTGGGGTTATTATCCCGGGTTCGGGCTGCCCGGAATGGCCAAGATCATCGTCATCGGCAACGACCAGCGGCGTGAATACGAGCTGGGCGCCATCAACACCGTCGGGCGCCATCCCGACAACACGTTGCAGATCCTGGATCGCATCGTGTCAAAAGAGCACGCCCAGATCATCCGTCAGCCGGACGGCCGCTTCCTGTTTCGCGACCTGGGCAGCCTGAACGGTTCGTTCCTGGCAGGCGAACGCGTCAACGAGCACATCCTGCGCGACGGCGACGAGATCATGCTCGGGTCGACGTCAATGACCTTCGAGGAGCGATCGGCCGCCGAATCGCTGCTGCAGCGGGTGACCATCGCCCCCTCGGCCACCGAGGCGCTGATCCGCCAGAAGATCCAGGCCCCGCCCCCCTCGCGCGAGTTCTTGCCCGAACGGGAGATCTTCGACGTCGAGGTGCTGCGCCGCGATTACGAGAAGCTGCGCCTGGCCAACGAGCTGGGCCGTTCCATCGGCCTCGAGGTCAACCTCGAGTTGCTGCTGGAGAAGATCATCATGAAGGCCTTCGACCTGCTGCCCGCCGACCGCGGCGTGATCTTGCTGATGGAAGAGGGCCTGCCCAAGCCCAAGGTGGCCAAGACCCGCGACGGCAAGAACGAACAGATCGTCCTGTCGACGTCGATCATCAACGAGGTGGTGAACAACAAGGCGTCGGTGCTGTCATCGGACGCCACCATGGACAGCCGTTTCTCCGGCGCCCATTCGGTGATCATGCAGGGCATCCGGTCCACCATGACCGTGCCGCTGATTCACCACGACAACCTGCTGGGGATCATGCACCTCGATTCGATGATCGCCACCAACGCCTTCACCGAAAAAGACCTGCAGATCTTCGGCGGCATCGCCAGCCAGGCCGCCGTGGCCATCCACAATTCAACGCTGGCCCGGGCCATCGAGTACGAGGCGAAGACCCGCGCCCAGTTCCAGCGCCTGCTGTCGCCCAACCTGGTCGAGCAGGTCGTGCAAGGGCGCCTGCAGCTGGAAAAAGGCGGCAAGCTGTCGGAGATCACCCTGCTCTTCTCGGACATCCGCGGGTTCACGTCGATGAGCGAGTCGCGCGCGCCGCAGGACATCGTCCGGATGCTCAACGAATACTTCGAGCTGATGGTGGACGTGATCTTCAAGCACGAAGGGACGCTGGACAAGTTCGTGGGCGACGAGATCATCGCGCTGTTCGGCGCGCCGGTGGCCCTGCACAACGCCGAGCTGAAGGCCGTCGAGTGCGCCCTGGACATGATGCGCGTCCTGTCCGAGTTCAACCGCACGCGCGCCGCCGAGGGGCTGCACGAGATCAAGATCGGCATCGGCATCAACACCGGCACCGTCGTCACCGGCGCCATCGGCAGCTCACGCGCCTTGCAGTACACGGCCATCGGCGACGCCGTGAACACCGCCTCCCGGCTGTGCACCGTCGCCCAGCCGGGCCAGATCATCCTGTCCGAGACGACCTACCGCAAGGTCGCCGCGAACATCTCCGCCGTCCCCTTGCCCGCCGTCCGCGTCAAGGGCAAGGCCGAGGAGCTGCGCATCTACAATGCCGTGGCCTCTCGCCAGCACCCGACCTGGTCAGACGAAAAGACGATCTAGCTCGGAACCCTCGAACGGGTTCCGAACCTCCCGCGGTGAACTCCGGCCGGCAAAGCCGGCCTACGCTCTACGCGCTGCCTAGAGGCCTGATCAGTTATGACGGGAAATCGATCACTTAGGCGATCAACGCCTCAACAAGATCGATCAGTTAGCTCCTTAATTGGTCACGCCTCTAGCGAAACGGATGCAGCATCAAGGCGCGGCGAACCGCCGGTCAGCGCCGGCGGCGGTGCAGGAGGGCGTCGGCTTCGGTCAGGCCAAGGAGGCGAGCGGCGCCAAAGTAAACTACGGCCCCCACCACCACCGGGACCAG
>DATLVT010000286.1:0-7594 GCA_035577105.1 Polyangia bacterium | reverse complement strand
CCGCCCTGGCGCCCGGTCCGGGCGAGCTGGTGCTGCCCAAACCAGGAAAAGGGGCTTTTTACGCCACCGATCTGGACGCCGCCCTGCGCGCGCGCAAGATCCAGCGCCTGGTCATCACCGGCGTCACCACCGAGGTGTGCGTGCAGACCACTATGCGCGAGGCCAACGATCGCGGTTACGACTGCCTGCTGGTGGAGGACGCCACCGAGAGTTACTTCCCCGAATTCAAGGCGGCCACGCTGGCCATGGTGGCCGCGCAGGGCGGGATCGTCGGCTGGACCGCGCGTGCCGACGCGGTCATCGACGCCATCGGAGGGTCCGCCGACTCCGACAAGGCGGCCGCCGCCCCTGGTGATGGATGAATGCCACGCGTCTCGTCTTCCCCGATCTCCTGGAGCAAGCGGAGCGCGGCGATCTGCCCTGGAAGCCGCTGCGTCCGGGCGTCCAGATCCATCACCTTTATGGCGGCGCGGAAGGGGAGGACGGGCCCAGCGCCGCTCTGTTACTGTACGCGCCCGGCGCGTCGGTTCCCGAGCACACGCACCCCGGTCATGAGCACATCTATGTTCTCAGCGGAAACCAAGCCGATGAAAACGGCGTCTACGGCGCCGGCAGCCTCGTCGTCAATCGCCCCGGCTCGCAGCATACCGTGCGCAGTCCCGCCGGCTGTGTGGTCCTCATCCTCTGGGAACGCCCCGTGGTTTTCACCGGGCGTTGATTCGTCTGGTCCGGGATGGCGGGCGGCGCTGCAGCTGGCCTTTGCCCCGGCCAGTTCTGCCGACGGTCGCGGCGCCGGCGATGCCACCGTCCTGGCCCGGCGGCGGCACCACGGTCCGCTGGCCGTGCAGCGCGCGTTTTTTCCGGAAGGCCCGTCGGTCTGCCACGTTTACCTGCTGCACCCGCCGGGCGGCATCGTCGGTGGCGATCAGCTGCGCATCGACGTTTCGGTGGCCGCCGGCGCGCACGCGCTGCTCACCACGCCCGCCGCCACCAAGGTCTATCGCAGCGCCGGCGCCCAGGCCGGCCAGCGCCAGCGCCTGTCCGTGGCGGCCGGCGGCGTCCTGGAATGGCTGCCGCAAGAGACCATCCTGTTCGACGGCTCGCACGTCGATCTGCGCACGCGCGTTGATCTTGTCGCCGGCGCTCGCTTCGTCGGGATGGAGACGCTCTGCTTTGGGCTGCCGGCGCGTGGCGAGGCCTTCGGGCGCGGCCGCTGCCGGCAATCGCTGGAGCTGTGGCAGGGCGGGCGTCCGTTGCTCGTCGAACGCGGCCGTTTCGACGGCGACGCCCCGGTCAGCGCGGCGCGCTGGGGTTTGAGCGGCGCGCCTGTGCTGGGGACCCTGCTGGCCGCGCCAGCGGCGCCGGGTGCGCTCCTCGGCGAGGCCATCGACGAGATCCGCGCGCTCTGCCGCGCCCTGCCCGCGGGCGATCTGGGCGCGGTCACCGTCCTGGGGCAGGGCGGGGCGCTGGTTTGCCGCTACCTGGGCGCCAGCGCCGAACGTTGCTCTGGTTTTCTGCGCGCCGCCTGGGGCCGGCTGCGTCCGGTGCTGCTGGCGCGGCCGGCGCTGGCCCCGCGCATCTGGGCGACCTGAGCAACCACGCACGGTCACAGCAAGGACGAAGACGAACATGGAGCTGACCCCCCGCGAAAAAGACAAGCTGCTGCTGTTCACCGCCGCGCTGGTGGCTGAGCGCCGCAAGGCCCGCGGCCTGAAGCTGAACTACCCTGAGGCGGTGGCGTACATCTCGGCCGCCATCATGGAAGGCGCGCGCGACGGGCGAACCGTCGCCGATCTCATGAGCGCGGGCGCCGAACTATTGACCGCCGCCGACGTCATGGACGGCATCGCCGAGATGATCACCGAGGTCCAGGTCGAGGCGACCTTCCCTGACGGGACCAAGCTGGTCACCGTTCACCAGCCCATTCGTTCAGCGGCGCCCATCGGTGTCGGCGAGATTCGCGTCGCCGCCGGTGACATCGTCCTCAACGAGAAGCGGCCCACCGTGCGCCTGGAGGTCTCCAACACCGGCGATCGCCCCATCCAGGTGGGGTCGCACTATCACTTCTTCGAGACCAACCCCGCCCTGCATTTCGATCGGGCGCTGGCCCGCGGATTCCGCCTGGACATTCCCGCCGGCACCGCCGTGCGCTTTGAACCGGGCCAGACCCGCACCGTCGACCTGGTGGCCTACGTCGGCGCCCGGGTGGCCATCGGATTTCGCGGCGACGTCAACGGCGCCCTTGATCCGGGCGGGGTTCGCCCATGAAGACCATCGACCGCCGCGCCTACGCCGACATGTACGGCCCCACCACCGGCGATCGCGTGCGCCTGGGCGACACGGATCTACACATCGAGATCGAACGCGACCACACCATCTATGGCGAGGAGGTGAAGTTCGGCGGCGGCAAGGTGATCCGCGACGGCATGGGCCAGTCCCAGCGCACGAACGAGGTGGCCGCCGACACCGTGATCACCAACGCCGTCATCGTCGACGCGCGCGGCATCATCAAGGCCGACATCGGCATCAAGGACGGGCGCATCGCCGGCATCGGCAAGGCGGGCAACCCCGACGTGCAACCGGGCGTCGACGTGATCATCGGCCCCGGCACGGAGATCATCGCCGGCGAAGGGTGCCTGGCCACCGCCGGCGCCATCGATTCGCACATCCATTTCATCTCGCCGCAGCAGTGCGAGGAGGCGTTGACCTCCGGCGTGACCACGATGATCGGCGGCGGCACCGGCCCGGCCGCCGGCACCAACGCCACCACCTGCACCCCCGGCCCCTGGAACATCGCCCGCATGTTGCAAGCCGCCGACGCCATCCCCATGAACATCGGTTTCCTGGGCAAGGGCAACGCCAGCCGGCCCGAGGCGCTGATCGAGCAGGTGGTCGCCGGCTGCATGGGGCTCAAGCTGCACGAAGACTGGGGCACCACGCCGGCCGCCATCGACTGCTGTCTGTCGGTGGCCGACAACTTCGACATCCAGGTGGCCATCCACACCGACACCTTGAACGAATCCGGTTTCGTCGAGGACACCCTGGCCGCGTTCAAGGGCCGCGCCATTCACACCTATCACACGGAAGGCGCCGGCGGCGGCCACGCCCCCGACATCATCAAGGCCTGCGGCGTCCCCCACGTCCTGCCGTCGTCGACCAACCCCACGCGGCCGTACACCATCAACACCATCGACGAGCACCTGGACATGCTGATGGTCTGCCACCACCTGGACCCCGGGATCCCCGAGGACGTCGCCTTCGCCGAATCGCGCATCCGGCGCGAGACCATCGCCGCCGAGGACATCCTGCACGACCTGGGCGCCTTCAGCATGCTGTCCAGCGATTCGCAGGCCATGGGGCGCGTCGGCGAGGTGGTGACCCGCACCTGGCAGACCGCGCACAAGATGAAACAGCAGCGCGGTTTTCTTCCCGAAGATGCCTCCGCCGGCAGCCGCCACGACAACTTTCGCGTCAAGCGTTACGTGGCCAAGTACACCATCAACCCGGCCATCACCCACGGCATCTCGCACGAGGTTGGCTCGATCGCCGTCGGCAAGCTGGCGGACATCGTCCTGTGGCGACCGGCCTTCTTCGGGGCCAAGCCGGCGGTGATCATCAAGGGCGGGATGATCGCGTCGGCGCCCATGGGCGATCCCAACGCGTCGATCCCCACGCCGCAGCCGGTGCACTACCGGCCGATGTTCGGCTCGCTGGGCGGGGCGCGCCACGCCACGTCGGTGACGTTTGTCTCGCGGGCGGCGCTGGAGGACGGCGTCGGCGAAAGGCTGGCCCTGCGCAAACGGCTGGAGGTGGTGCGTGGGACCCGCGCCATCGGTAAACGCGATCTGGTGCACAACGACGCCCTGCCGGTGATGGAGGTTGATCCGCAGACGTACGAGGTCCGCGCCGACGGCCAGCTCTTGACCTGCCAGCCCGCTCACGTGCTGCCGCTGGCCCAACGCTATTTTCTGTTCTAGGAGACCCAGCCATGCTGAACGTGCACGAGGTCATTCCCGCCGGTGACGCCGGCGCCGCCGACATCGTCCCTGACGCCACCGTGACGCTGACCTTCGAGGAGCGCAGGCGCAGTCGCCTCCTGGCCCACCTCGACGACGGGCGCGAGCTGGGGCTGCTGCTGCCGCGCGGGACGGTGCTTCGCGACGGTGATCGCCTGCGCGCGCGCGACGGCAGCCTGGTGGTCGCCGTGCGCGCCGCCGCCGAGAGTCTTTCGGTCGGCAGCACCCGCCACCCCCACCTGCTCACCCGCGCCGCTTATCACCTGGGCAATCGCCACGTGCCGCTGGAGATCGGCCCCGGCTGGGTGGCCTACGCGCACGACCATGTGCTGGATTCCCTGGTGCGCGCCCTGGGGCTGGAGGTGGAGGCGCGGGTGGCGCCGTTTGAGCCCGAGGTGGGCGCCTTTCACACCGAACGAGGCGGCCATCAACATGACCACCCGCACGGTCACTCGCACAGCCACCAACCTGCCCACGGTGCCGACCACAACCACGACCACGACGCTCAACCCGAACACAGCCACGACGGCGGCGGAGGCTCCCATCGTCACTGACGGCAGCAGCGCGCCGGCGGCCTTGCCCCTGTCGATCGGCGACACGGCGCTGCTGCGTCTGCTGCAGCTGTGCAGCCCGGCGCTGCCCGTCGGCGCCTTCGCCTACTCGCAGGGCCTGGAGCCCGCCGTGGTCGCCGGCTGGGTGCGCGACGAAGAGACGGCCGCCGCCTGGATCGGTGGCCTTCTGCGCGGCAGCCTGGCCACGCTGGATCTCCCCGCGCTGGTCCGCCTGCACGCTGCCTGGCGTACCGGCGACGCCTGCACTGGCACCGTCGACGACTGGACCGCGTTTCTGTCGGCCTGCCGCCCGTCAGCGGAGCTGCAAGCCGAGGATCGCCACCTGGGCGGCAACCTCGCCCGCGTGCTGGCGGGTCTGGGCCTCTCCGAAGCCGCCGCCTGGATGGCGCGGGCCGACGTCACCTACGCGGCGATGTTCGCGCTGGCCGCCGCCCGCTGGGAGGTGCCGCTGGGCGCGGCGCTGTCCGGCTACGCCTTCGTCTGGTGCGAGACCCAGGTCAGCGCGGCGGTGCGGCTGGTTCCCCTCGGGCAGAGCGCCGGCCAGCGGGTGCTGTCGTCACTTGCGGCCGCCATCCCCGCCGTGGTCGCCCAGGCCATCACCGTCACCGATGACGACATGGGCGCCGCCGCCCCCTCGCTGGCCATCGCCAGCGCCCTTCACGAAACCCAATACTCGCGGCTGTTCCGGTCGTGACAGCCGCAGGGAGCACGCCATGAGCCCCGACACCAATCAGCCAAGCACGAACGCCGCCGCGAACGCCAGCGCCACCACCAGCACCAACCCCGGTTCGCAACCGCTGCGCCTGGGCGTGGCAGGCCCGGTCGGTTCGGGGAAGACCGCGCTGGTCGATGCGCTGTGCAAGCGCCTGCGCGACGAGTTCCGCATCGCCGTCGTCACCAACGACATCTACACCAAGGAAGACGCCCAGTTTCTGATCCGCAGCGGCGCCTTGCCCGAAGAACGGATCGTCGGCGTCGAGACCGGCGGTTGCCCGCACACCGCCATCCGCGAAGACGCCTCGATCAACCTGGAGGCAGTGGACGCGCTCATCCGCCGCTATCCGGATCTTCAGATGGTGGTCATCGAGAGCGGCGGCGACAACCTGGCCGCCACCTTCAGCCCCGAGCTGGCCGATCTCACCATCTACGTCATCGACGTGGCCGCCGGCGACAAGATCCCGCGCAAGGGCGGTCCCGGGATCACCCGGTCGGATCTGCTGGTCATCAACAAGATCGATCTGGCGCCCGCCGTGGGCGCCTCGCTGGAGGTGATGGACCGCGACGCCCGCCGCATGCGCGGCCAGCGCCCCTTCGTCTTCACCAATCTCAAGACGCGCGAAGGGATCGAGCCGATCGCCGACTTCGTGGTCAAGCGCGGGTTGCTACGAACCTGACGACGGCGACGGCGACGCCGACGACGGCGTCGAGGACAATGACAGCGCAGGGGCCGGCGCATTTTCAAAGCAATCCAGGACGTCGGGCTTCTCACCGCACTTGGTCAGGATGAAGGCGTTGTGCGACGACAGGCCGAACCGCTCGCCCATGCTGCGCAATCGATGCAGCCCGAATCCGTACCCCGAGTACAGCGGCAACAGCAGCACGCGCTGCACGTTGAACGACGCCGACTGAAATTCGCTGGCCCACGACCGCGCACCGAACCCCAGCCACTCTGACCAGTGGCCGGCGAACTCGCCGTGCACGCGGGGCACCGACCAGCGCACGATGGTGCGCAGGGATCGGCCCCAGACGCGCTGGTCGCTCCAGCGGTTGGTGGCCTCGGCGGCACAGACCGATCCCGGCAGGGCGCGCGCCTTGGGCTTGGTTGCGACCTTGTCCACCAGGATGTCCAGAGCGCCCATGAACAGGTGCGGGTAATAGAAGAGCAGCTGGAAGAGCTTCCACGTTCGCGACGGCATGATGTGAATCATGATCCCGCCCGGCCGCAGGCAGCGCGCCATCTCGGCGAACACCGGCCCCCGATCGCGGATGTGCTCCAGCACGCTGGACGAGAAGATCAGATCAAAGCTGCCGTCGCGAAACGGCAGCGTGGTGGCGTCGCACACCAGCCGCCGTACCCCGCAACCCGGCGACGCCGTGGCCAGCCGCGGCCTGAAAGGGTCCGTCGTTATGAACGACCGGCAGTACTTTGCCACCAGCGAGGCGACAAAGCCGTCGCCTCCACCAATTTCCAGCGCGTCTCCCAGAACACCGTTCGGTACGCCGCCAAACAACGCCCCTAGTTCTCGTTGCCTTTGGAGACTGCGCGCCACGGGCCAAGGCTGACGCACACCCATGCGGCATTTTAAACCTGTTGGTTCCGGCAAAACAATCAGTTTGGTCCGGTAATTACCGTTGCGGGCGTTACGCTATGGGCGCTCTGGACCTCACGCTGGCCTCACGGCGCCGGCGCCTGTGGGATGCCGAACAGCTCGCGCAATTGCGGGTAGCGAACCTTGGGCGTGTCCACGTCGTGGAGGCCAATGCGCAACGAAATCGATTTTCCGTCGCCCCAGGGCCACCACAATCCAAACGCGCCTGGCGCGCCCGTCTCGCCGCCCCAGAACAGGAGCTGCCCCGAACGCACGCCGCCATATTGCTCGGCCAGGGCTCGGGCCCCGGGCGGCGCCCCGGGCAGGGTGTCGGCGCCGAAGGACAGCGGCAAGACGCCCGCGCTGGCCGTTCGCGCCTCCGCCTGCTGATCGATGGTGATGGTGGACATCACGCACTTGAAGCGGCGGTCATAGCCCCACTCCGCGGACGGCCACGCCGTCCTCAGTTTTTCCAACCCAGCAAACAGGCTCTCCCACTGTGCCTCTGCTCCAGTCATCGCATCATCGTACGCGCCTATCCTGCCTCGCGTCTAGCGCCGCTAGCGCCGGATCAGGGCGCCGATGGCAGTCGACAGGGCGATGTAATCGTCGGCGGCGGACGGCGTCGCCATCCGGGCGAAGCAGCGCCGCACCCGCCGCAGCAGGGGGAGGTCGTCGGCCTTGAGGACCGCAGGCA
>DATLVT010000285.1:0-4682 GCA_035577105.1 Polyangia bacterium | reverse complement strand
TTGACAGTGATTCGCGCCGGCTTCGGCCCACCGTTGATCGAGTTCCCTCTCGTGGGGAACTGCTTGATTGGATTGGACGGCCGGTTGTGTTCGCGCTGTGGCAACGGCGTCTGCGAGGACTGGGAGCGGAACTCCTGCGGCTGTCCCCAGGACTGCGGTCCCAACTGCGGCGCGGTCAACTGTACGCCGGCGCAATATTGTCTGCTGACACCGCCGACCCCTGGCGGCAACGGCCAGGGGACCGCGGCCTGCGTGGACATCGCCGCGGATTGCCCCGACAGCCGCGCCATCGACCGGTGCAAAAAGGCGCGGGCCTGCAAGGCGAACTGCGCTGATGCCCAGTGCTTTTGCCCCGCGCCGTGAGGGTCAACGAACCCACGCCGTGATTGCTATTCGCCGCCATTCCACGACCAGAGATCCTGCAGCGTGCAGCAGCCCCCGAACAGGATCACGTCGAAGCGGCGTGAATCGTAGGCCATGGCGTGGGCGGCGCGTCCTGTGGGCCAGTCGGCCAGCGGGTCGGAGGGCAGGCGCTCGCTCCAGGTGCCGGCGGCAGCGTTCCATTCCCAGACGTCGCGGCGGGTGGCGCCGCCGCCGAAGATGACGCTGCGATCGCGGTGGGCGTCGTAAACGGCGGCGTGATTCCCCCGGGCATCCGGCCAGGACGGGGGAAGCGCCCCGGGGGTGCGGTTCATCCAGGTGCCGCTATCGCCATCCCACTCCCACAGGTCACGGAAGAAAGTTCCGGCGTTGTCGAAGCCGCCGAACAGAACACTCTTCTTCCTCACGAGGTCGAAAACCAGTGACGTCGCGTCGCGAGCCGAGGGCCACGCCTCCGGCGCCGGCCCTGGTCCTGGTCCTTGGACAGCGCCTGGCGTCCGGTTGGTCCACGTGCCGAGAGCTCCGTCCCATTCCCAGAGATCGCGCGCGACGCCGTTGAAGCTGTTGTTGTAGCCGCCGAACAACACCACCTTGCCCCGGGCGTCGTCGTAGGCCATGGCGTGGGCGCTCAAAGCCGGCGGCGATGTGGTGGTGGTACGCCTTTCCCAGGTGCCGGCGGCGCCGTCCCACTCCCAGCTGTCGTCACGCACGCCGACGGTGGTGCCGCCGCCGAAGACGAACATCTTCTTTCGCCCGGCGTCGTAGACCATGGCATGGCCGTACAGCGGCGGCGGCCACGAATCCGCGGACGTGACGGGCGTGCGCTCGGTCCAGGTCCTCGTTCCCGGGTTCCACTCCCACACGTCCCGCAGCGTGTGCGAACCGGCGAAGACCACGATCCGATCGCGCGCGCTGTCGTAGGCCATGGCGTGTGTGCTGCGTGCGCTGGGCCATGCCGCCGGCAGCGGGGCGGGCGGCGTGAGATCGGTCCACGCGCCGCCCGATGACGCGGGTTCGTCGGGTGCAGCACCATCCTGGCCCGCCGCTCCCGTCGAGCCACCCGTCTCCGCCGTTCCATCAGCGCCACCCTGGCCAGACGCGCCGGCCGCCGCGTCGTTCTGGCCCGAAGAACCAGCCGCGGCCTCGACCGGGCCCGCACCGCTGGCGTCGTCGCCGGGGCGCCCGTCCGACTGTGCGACCAGCGTTCGCCCGCCGCAACCGGCGGCGACCAGCAAGGTCAGGCCGAGCCGAAACGCCCTGGTGAACACAGTGGGCAAGGGGCTCACGGGCGCGACCACTCCCAGACGTCCCAGAGGTCGGTCTCACCGCCGCCGCCAAAAACCACCAGGCGCGAGCGGGCCGTGTCGTAGGCGACCCCCGCCGATTGCCGACCCGCTGGGCGTGCCGACGGCGCAGCGCCGTCCAGCGAAGTCCACCGGCCCAGGACGCCGTCCCACTCCCACAGGTCGTTGAGGCCTTGCTGGTTCGCGGTGCCACCGAACAGCAGCGGGCGGCCCACCGTCGTGTCGAACACCATCCCGGCGAACAAACGAGCCTGCGGCCACGGCGTGCTTCCGTCGGGATTGCGCTTCGTCCACTGACCGCCGCCGCCATCCCACTCCCACA
This sequence comes from Polyangia bacterium, assembly GCA_035577105.1. Lineage (GTDB taxonomy): Bacteria > Myxococcota_A > Polyangia > Fen-1088 > Fen-1088 > DATKEU01. Next base: position 2,675 of record DATLVT010000285.1, on the reverse strand, counting down.
ACGCGCCCGTTCCGCCTCCAAAGAGAACGCCGCGATTTCGGCAGGGATCCCACACGAACGCCTCGGCGCCGCCCCGTTCGGGTGAGGGCGCGACGCTGCGGTTCAACCACGTGCCCCCGTCCGGATCCCATTCCCAGGTGTCGTCACCGGGATTGCCGCCGTGGATCACCACGCGGCGCCGCTGCGGATCATACGCGGCGACGGCCAGGATGCGGGCGGCGGGCCACACCGTCGGGATGCTGGTCGGCGTACGGTTCGCCCACGCGCCTGTCGCGCCGCTCCACTCCCACAGCGCGCGTGAAGCGCCTGCGCTCGGGTACGTTTCGCCCCCGAAGAGCACCATTCGTCCGCGACTGCTGTCGTAGGTGGTGGCGATCATGTCGAACACGCTGGGCGGCGACACCTTGCGTTCGGTCCACGTGCCGTCCGCGCCGTTCCATTCCCAGGTGTCGGTGACCGGGGAGGCGCTGGCGTAACCGCCATACATCACCGTTCGTCCGGCAGCTTCATCGAAAGCCATCGCCGGAGACCGTCGCGCGGCCGGCCACGAGAACGGCGGTCGTGCCGGCGACCGGTTCACCCACCCGACGCCGGGGGCGCGCGGAGGCAGCGAACCGTCCGCAGCGGGGCAACCGAGAGAAGTTCCGATCGCCGCGCCACCAGCACCCGCCGCGCCGCCCGAACCCGCTGTGCCGGCAACACCCGCCGTGCCGCCCGCGCCGCCGAGGTCCGTCGCACTGCCGGCATCAACCGCGCCAGCGTCGTCGGTTGTCCCTCCTTGCCCGGCAGGATCGCTTCCACCCGCGCCGCTCCCACCGCTTCCCGGTGTCACCAGCGGCCCCTGGTTGTCGCAAGCCCCGGCCAGCATCGCGCCAAGAACAGTCAACGTCAGAAATGTTGTCTTCACGACGAACGACCACTAGACCCGCAAATTGGGATTGGAGCAATTCTATCTGTTAACGGGCTGGCGCCATCAGTCGTCGTTTCCGACGGGGGCGCGCCAGGATTTTTTCTGGGCCTGGGCGTGCTTGTTGGCCAGCATCTTCTGTTTGGCCCGGCGCGAGCGGCGGCGTTTCTGGCGGCGCACTTTCTCCTCTTCCTGCTGGCGCGCGCTGGCCCGACCCTGGCGCTGGGTCTCGATTTTTTCCGCCAGCAGGGCGCGGGCGATCAGGCGGTTGGCGCCTTGGGTGCGTTCCCGCTGGCACTTGACGGCCGTGCCCGACGGGCGATGGACCAGCACCACGCAGGTGGCGACCTTGTTGACGTTCTGGCCGCCCTTGCCGCCGGCGTGGACAAAGTGCTCGTCCAGATCGTCTTCGCGGATGCCCAGCGCCGCCAGGCGCTGGGCCACGGCGCGCGCCTTTTCACCGGACAGCGGCATGAATCGCCTCCAGACTGGCCGGGGCAGCGCCGGCGCCGGACGGCGCGCCGGCGGTCAGCCTGGGCTGGCCTCTTCTTCAGAAGTTTGCGACGACTCGGCGGACTCGGCGGCGCGCGGCTTCTTGGCGGCGCGGGCGTCCAGGGCCTCCTCCAGGAATTTCTTGGCGTCGTCGGTCCAGACGTCCCCGTAGGTCTGGCTGTAGACCATCGCCTCTTCCAGCGAGCCCGGCTGCGTGCCGGCCAGGTTCTCCACGCGCCGTCTCACCCGGCCCAGGATCGCCTTGCCGTAGTGAGCGTTTCCAGCGAGGGCCTTGTCCAGCGCGGCGACGGCCTTGTCGCGCGCGCCCGCCTTGAACTGGGCCAGGGCCAGGCCCAGGTTGACGCGGCTGTTGCTGGTGTCGTCGGCGCCAGCGGCCGGTTCCAGGACGGCGGCGGCCTCGGCGGGCTTTTCCAGCTTCATCAGCGATTTGCTGGCGATCAGGCGCGCCTCGGTGCCGACGGTGCCTTCATCGACTTGATAGACGCGTTCCAGATCCTTCAGGGCGTCCTCGAACCGGTTCTGGTCGTAGGCCAGACAGCCGAGCGCATGGCAGGCGCGGATCAGGGGCTGGGCCTCGGGACGACTGAAGGCGTCCTTGACCTTGTCCTCGCGCAGCTGGGCCAGGGCTTTTTCGCCGTCGGCGACCACCGCGGCCAGTTCTTCCTTGGCGCCGTCGGCGTTGCCGGCTGACAGGCGGGCCATGCCGATGCCGACGCGGGCATCGGTGAGATCGGGCTTGAGGGCCAGGGCGGCGCGGAATTCCTTCTCGGCGGCGCCGGGGCGGCGCTGTTCGAACAGCCGCCAGGCGCCTGCCAGGACCTCCTGCGGGTTCGGTTCGGCGGGGGCTGGGGCCACGGTGGCCTCGTCAGCCTGCAGGTGGCATTTCTTGTACTTCTTGCCAGAGCCGCACGGGCAGGGATCGTTGCGACCGGCGGCGGACAAACGGCTCCTGGCCTGGGCCGCGGCGGCTTCAGGGGTTTGCTGTTCGCTGGTCGATTCGGCGGCGGCGCCCTTGGTCTTGGGAGTGGTCTTCTTCTCTTTGGCCATTTCTTGTCCTTGCTGGAGGACGGACCATACCGTAAAAATTCGTTCACGATCAGGGAAGCCTCTCGAATGATGCGTGCAATTTTTCCGTCGATTGTCTTGCTGGCGGGCTGCGCGACGGGGGGAGCTGATGTGGGGGGGCCGAATGCGGGAGCCCCTCACCCCGGAGCGCCGAGGGTGGCGGACGGGGCGGTGCGGACTGGGGAGTCGC
>DATLVT010000284.1:0-13373 GCA_035577105.1 Polyangia bacterium | reverse complement strand
CTGCGTGACGACTGGCTGGAGATCGTGCGCGCCCTGCGCCGCCGCGGGATGCAGGCCACCATGACCACGGGTGGTCGTGGTCTTTCCGCGGAACGCGTCGCTGCCGCCGCCCAGGCCGGCCTGCAGAGCGTCAGCGTCTCCCTGGACGGCCTGGAAGAGACCCACGATCGGCTGCGGGGCGTTCGCGGCGCGTACCAGTCGGCGCTGGGTGCGCTGGCGAACCTTCGCGCCGCCGGCATCAGTGTCAGCGTCAACACGCAGATCAATCGACTGTCGATGCCCGAGCTGCCGGCGATTCTCGAGACGGTGATCGCCGTCGGCGCGCGGGCCTGGCAGGTGCAATTGACCGCGGCCATGGGCCGCGCCGCCGATCAGCCCGAGCTGCTGCCCCAGCCGTCGGATCTGCTGGAGCTCTTCCCGCTGCTGGTGCAGCTCAAACGTCGTTGTGACCAGGCCGGCGTGATGTTGTGGCCCGGGAACAACATCGGCTATTTCGGTCCCTTCGAGTCGCTCCTGCGCGGCACCATGCCGCGCGGCCACATGGCCTCCTGCGGGGCCGGCCGCGCCACGCTGGGGATCGAGGCGGACGGCGCGGTCAAGGGTTGTCCGTCGCTGCAGACCGATCCATGGACCGGCGGCAACCTCCGCGACGCCTCGCTGCGCGACATCTGGGAGCGCTCGGCGCCGCTGCGCTATACCCGCGACCGGACCGTCGACGATCTCTGGGGTTACTGCCGCGACTGCTATTACGCTGACACCTGCCGCGCCGGTTGCACCTGGACCGCCTTCAGCCTCTTCGGCAAGGCCGGCAACAATCCCCTCTGTCATCACCGCGCGCTGGAGTTCCAGCGCCAGGGCAAGCGTGAACGGTTGGTTCCCGTGGCGCCCGCGCCCGGTCAGCCTTTCGACAACGGCCGCTTCGACATCGTCATAGAGGAGATCCCCAGATGAGCCACCTCGTTCCTTGCCTTGCTTGCCAGCGTCACCTGCGCGTCACCGAGGAGCGCTGCCCGTTTTGCGGCGTCGAGCGTTCGTCCGAGCAACGGGCCAGCGCAGCTCCGCCCTTGCCGGGCCGGCGAATGGGACGGGCCGCGCTGTTTGCGTTCGGCGCCACGTTGATGGGCGCTGCCTGCAGCAGCAGCTCTGGTGGCGCGGACGCCGGTAAAGACACCGCTCCCGCTGACGGCGCGGCCGGCACGGGCGGCAGCGGCAGCGGGGGCAGCGGCACGGGCGGCGCCGGCACCGGCGGTTCGGGAGCCGGCGGCCAGAGTGGGACGGGTGGCGTCACCAGCAACGACGGCGGGGGCGGGGCTGACGCGGCCAAGGACGCCGCCATCGATCGCGGCGGTACGGGGGGCGTGGCGCCCCCTTACGGGATCGCGCCGCTTTACGGCGCGCCCGCCCCTCGCGACGGGAACTAGTCGGCGCTCTGGTCAGTCGCCATGTGCTGACCTGGAACCCCAAAGAGGTTCCAGACCAACCCGCGATGAAACTCCGGCGGCAACGCCGCCCGCATTCCGACGTGGCCAGGCGGCAAACTGTCGTTTTGCCGCCGTTGCCCTAATCTGGTCCTGTGGGGCGCCTGCAGAACCACTTCCGGAACAAGCTGGTGGCCGGCGCGCTGGCCGCCATCCCCGTCGCGGTCACGGCGTTCATCCTGTGGTACGTCGATACGCAGGCCCGCGCCCTGCTGGGCGTGACGTATCCGTTCCTGGGCATCGTCATCACGGTCGGCGCCATTTACGTCATGGGCCTGTTCATCACCAGCCTGCTCGGTCGTTTCCTGCTGGGGTTGACGGATGGACTCTTGCGCCGCATTCCTGGACTGCGCGATCTCTACCAGTCGTGGAAGCAGATAGCGCTGACCAGCGAGGGCCACGAGGGGATCTTCGCCAGCGTCGTGCTGATCCCCGACGAGACCGGGCGGCTGAGGATGGTCGGCTTCACCAGCGGGGAGGGGATTGAAGGCGATCCCAGCCTGTGTTGCGTGTTCGTGCCGGCGTCTCCCAACCCGACCTCGGGGCGGCTGTACTTTGTTGCGGTCAAGGACTGCCAGCGCGTGAACATGAAGGTCCAGGATGCTCTGAAACTGCTGATTTCCGGGGGCAACTATGTCCCGCCGGCCATCGGCCAGGCCACGCGGCTGACTTGAAACCGAATGCCTGGCTGGTAGATGTAAGAGATGACGATTTCAAAAAGTCTGGTCATCGCTGGCGCTCTGGTCTTTTTCGGGGGACTTCGACTGGCGTCGGCGGCCGCTCCGCGCGCTGGTGACAAGGCGCCGCTGTTCGCCCTGAAGACGGTCGACGGCGGTGACACGCGGGCCCTGGCCGAGTTGACCAAGGACAGTCACAGCCAGGGCGTCGTGCTGGTCTTTCTCAGCTGTCGCTGCCCCTACGTGGCCCAGGCGCGGCAGCCGCTGGCTGACCTGAACAAGGAATTCGGCGCCAAGGTCAAGTTCGTCGGGATCAACGCCAACCAGAACGAGAGCGTCGAGGACATCAAGACAGACGCCGCCCTGAACTTTCCGTTCCCGATGCTGCGGGATGAAGGCTCGAAGGTGGCGGACGCTTACGCGGCTGAACGGACCCCCGAGGTCTTCCTGGTCGACCCCCGGGGCGTGGTCCGCTATCACGGCGGCGTCGGTGAACTGGGCGCGGCCTTGCGCGAGTTCACGGCCGGCAAGACCGTCAGCAAGCCGGAAGCGCGCGCCTTCGGCTGCACCATCAAGAGGAAGCCTTGAGGCGACCCGTGGTCGCCGCGCTGCTGGCAGCGCTGGTGACCGCGGGCCTGGGCAGGGGCGGCGTCGCTCTTTCACGGGCCGTTGCCGCCGACGCCCCGGGGGTCGAGCGTCCCGCCGCCGCTGCCGCCAAGGCCGGCGTGGCCATCGCCGACCTCAACGCCGTCCGGCTGACCATGCGGAAAAGCCGCGGGCGAACGCTGCTGGTTCACTTCTGGGCCAGCTGGTGCCTCCCCTGTCTGCAGGAGCTTCCGGTCATCAACCGGTTCGCCCAGGACATGAAAGCGAAAGGCGTCGACGTGCTGTCCCTGTCGCTGGACAACCCGGACGCCGTCAATCGCGTGGAGAAGCTTCTCAGCGAGACGGCGCCCGCCCTGACGCCGACCATCGTCAAGGTAGACGACGCCGACGCCTTCATCACCGCCTTTGACGCCCGCTGGGAAGGGTCCATCCCGGCGCTGTTTGCCTATGACGGACAGGGTCGCCTCCGCGCCCGCCACATCGGCGAGGCCACCCGCCGCGAGCTGGATCGCCTGGTGGCTGACGCCAGCAACGCCGCCAAGGCGAAGTAGCTGATGCCCGGGCGCCGCCCGTTGTCCACTCCGGACAACAGCGCCCCGCGGGACAACGGGCGCTACTTGTAGTTCAGGACGACGATCTCCGCGGCGGGGCGGGCCTTGACCGGGCTCAGCGCCAGCGTGTTCGAGGCCTCCCGCCGGACATTCGGTTTGCCCTCGAGGAAGTCGTCAACGCCCTCCAGCTGCTTGATGGTCAGGACGTCGGTCTTGTAGTGCATGGGAATCACCGTCAGCCGCGGGCGCAGCTGATCCACCACGCGCGTGGCCTGCCGGCCGTCGATGGTGAACACCCCGCCCACCGGGATCAGCAGGACGTCGACCGAGCCGATCGCCGACAGCTGCTCGTCGGTCAGCAAGTGGCCCAGATCCCCCAGGTGGACGATGCGCAGCCCCCCCAGCTCGAACACGAACACGGTGTTGAGGCCGCGTTCGGCCCCCATGGCGTCGTCGTGATAGACGCCGACCGACCGGATGGTGACCTCTTTCACCTTCTGGTCGATCTTGGTCCATCCCTTCTTGTCGCTGGTCAGCCCGCGCAGGACGCGCGGCTTGTTCACCAGCAGACCGACGTTGTTGTGGTCCTGGTGCTCGTGGCTGATGGTGACCACGTCTGCCTTCAGGCCGCCCGGCAGGTCGTAGCCAAGGCCCTTGGGGATGGGATCCATCACCACGCGCGTGCCCGCCGTTGTCTCCAGGACAAAGCACGACTGCCCCAGCCACGACACCTTGCCCACGACGGGGCTGCCGGCGCCGTGCGCATACAGCGCCAGCGCGACCAGCGAGGCGACGATCGGGGCGATCCAGGCGGAGGCGCGTTGACTCATGCGCCGACTATAGCCAAAGGGCGGTTTCGTACCGCGGGAAACGCGGGAGGTGATGATCCGCTATTCTTGGAAAGCCATGTCCGAGGGCGATCCCGAAAATCAGGCTGACGTCACCCTGCGCGACGGCGCGCAGACGCCGGCCCGCAAGAGCATCGCCGAGATCCTGGAGAACATCCCCACCGCGCCGGGCGTCTACATCATGAAGGACCGCCGCGGAAAGGTGGTCTACATCGGCAAGGCGGCCGTGCTGCGCAACCGGGTCCGCCAGTACTTCCAGGCGTCGTCGGGGGACAACCGGGACTTTGTGCCGTTGCTGGACGGGATCGTCGGCGAGATCGAGACGGTGATCACCTCGAACGAGAAAGAGGCGCTGCTGCTGGAGAACACGCTGATCAAGAAGCACCAGCCGCGGTTCAACGTGAACCTCAAGGACGACAAGAATTTTCTGGTGCTGCGCCTGGACCCGGAGGCGGAGTGGCCGCGGCTGGAGGTGGTGCGCAAGATTGGCCAGGACGGGGCCTATTACTTCGGCCCGTATCACTCGGCCTCGTCGTGCCGGGAAGCGCTGCGGGTGGTGAACCGCCACTTCCAGCTGCGCACCTGCACCGATCACGTGCTGCACAACCGTCGTCGGCCCTGCCTGCAGTTTCAGATCAAGCGCTGCCCGGCCCCCTGCGTGCTGCCGGTCTCGCCCGAGGAGTACGGCGATCAGGTGCGGGACGTGCGGCTGTTTCTGGAGGGCAAGAGCGACGAGCTGCTCGGCCGGCTGGGCGGACGCATGAAGGAGGCGGCGGCCCGCACCGATTTTGAACGCGCGGCGGAGATCCGCGACCAGCTGCGCGCGCTGGAGACCACGCTGGAGGAGCAGCGGGTGGTCTCGACCGATTTCGTCGATCAGGACATCTTTGGCTTTTACCGGGAAGGGATCGCCCTGGAGATCGTCGTCATGTCGATCCGGCAGGGGCGGCTGCTGGGCAACCGGGCCTTCTCGTTCACCGGGCAGGAGTTTCCTGACGCCGAGCTCCTGTCGTCGTTCGTCGGGCTTTATTACGACCTGAACGTGTCGCCGCCCGACGAGGTGTTGCTGCCGCTGGCCATCGACGACGCCGAGGTCAAGGCCGAGTGGTTGAGCGAGAAGCGCCCGCCGCGACGGCGCCGGGTCGAGGTGGCGGTTCCCCAGCGGGGCGACCGCCGCAAGCTGATCGAGCTGGCCCAGAAGAACGCCGCCGCCAGCTTCGCCGCCCGCCGCGACGCGCGCGAGGACATCGAGGTGGCGCTGGGCAAGCTGCAGCGCCGGCTGAAGCTGCCGCGGCTGCCGCGCGTGATCGAGTGTTACGACATCTCGCACATCCAGGGGTTCGCCACGGTGGCGTCGATGGTGGTCTTCGTCGACGGCAAGCCGGAGAAGTCGCGCTATCGCACGTACAAGGTTCGCAGCGTGGGTGGGCGTCCGGGTGGGGAGGGGGGCGGCGCCGGCGCCTTCGTGCGCCGCAACGATGACTTTGCTTCCATGTACGAGGTGCTGTCGCGGCGTTTCCGGCGCGCGCGCGAGGGGGCCAGCGCCCGGGACGCCGGCGGCGGCGAGGGCGATCAAAGCTGGGCGCTGCCAGATCTGATCGTCATCGACGGCGGCAAGGGGCAGCTGGGCATGGCCCTGGCGGCCGCCCGTGACGTGGGCATCGACGTGCGGGTCGGTTCAGGCCTGCCGATTGTCGGGCTGGCCAAGGAGCGCGACGTCGACGTGACGACGGATGATGAAGAGACGTCCTCCTCCGCCGGAGGGGCAACGGCGACCGTCGCCGAACCAGCGGTCGTCGCCGACGCGCCGCCGCCAGCATCGACAGCGCCGGCAGCGCATCTCCCGCCGCCTGCGCCGGCGTCCAGGACCGACGCCGGGAAGACCACCCGTCGCCCTGATCGGGTGTTTCTGCCGCACGCCAAGGACGCCATCCCCATCCGTCCGAACACCGCCGAGATGTTCATCCTCCAGCACCTGCGCGACGAGGCCCACCGGTTTGCCGTCGCCTTTCATCGCGGGCAGCGCAAGCGGCTGACCTTGCGTTCGGCGCTGTCGACCATTCCGGGCATCGGCGCCGGCCGGCAGCGCTTGCTGTTGCGGCATTTCGGCAGCCTGAAAAAGATTCGCGAGGCCTCGCTGGAGGACCTGGCTGCCGTGCCGGGCGTGACCCGCAAGGCAGCCCAGGCTGTTTACGAGTACTGGCAGGCGCAACCCCAGCCGCGTATCGCCGTTCCGGCGGGCGTGGCGGGCGTGGCAACCTTGGGCAGTCCCGGCGCGGCTGGCGCCGCCACCGCCGTGGCCGGCGTCGAGGGTGGCGCAGCCGTCGTTGCCGTCAGTGACGACGCCGAGGAGGATGCGGTGGCCAGCGCCTTCGCCGCGCTGAGCGCCGACGAATCGGCCGACGTCGGCGACGACCCCAGCGACCCGGACCCCGCCACCGAAGGGAGCGAGCCCCCCTGACGCGCCAGGCTGCGCAAAACTTGACGGCCCTGTCGGGGGAGGTAGCCTGATGTAGGTTTAGGTAATCTATAAACCTTCACATGGCCCGAACCGAGGGGACAAATGGCAGCCAAGTCTGACGCGGAGCCGAGAGGAAAAGGACGCCAGAGCCAGAGTCGACGACGGGAGGTCGTCGGGATCCTGTTCCTGGCGTGCTGCCTTTTCGCGGGCCTGTCGCTGCTGTCGATGCAGCTCGGCGAAAACCGCATGATGGGGCCGGGGGGCGCCGCGACGGCGGCCGCTCTGTACGCGCTGGCGGGATTCGGCGCCTACCTGATCATCGGGGCGATGGGGCTGGCCGCCATTCGTTGCTTTCGCGCGCAGCGGGTCTGCGCCGGGTTCAGCGAAGGGCTGGGCGCGCTGATGCTGTTCTCTGCGGCGGTGGTGCTGATGCACCTGCCGTTTGCCGATGCGCACGGCGCCCATCACGGACCGGGCGGTCTTCTGGGGCAGTGGCTGGGCGAGGTGACCGCCAGCTTTATCGGTGCGGCCGGCGCGGCGCTGGCGGCGGCCACCGTGCTGGTGCTGGCGCTGATGCTGCTCAGCGAGCTGAGCACGCGCGAGGTGGTGGTGGTCGTGGGCTGGGCGCTGCGCCAGGCCCGTCGCGGGCTGGTGGCGGGGTTGACCGGCGTGTGGGGCCTGGCCCGGGCGGCATTTCCCGAGCGCGTTGACGATGCCGACGCCGGCGCCGAGGCTGATGAACACGAGGACATCAAGGTGATCGGCCCGGTGGAATCATCGGCCGAGGAGCTCGAGGAAGCCGCGGACGCATCGGACGACGCGCCGCTGGCCGAGCTGCCGGCCATGAGCGGGTCGGGTGATTCTGACGACGACGACGCCATCCGGGTCGGCCAGGCGCGCGCGCTGTCGCAGGAGATCGCCGACGAGCGGGCGGCCATGGCCGCCATCGTGGCCGAGGTGGCCGCCGTCGAGCAGGTGAGCGGTCCGCCCGAGTTGCTGGTCGGCGACGAAGACGTCGAACAGGAAGCGCCGTCCACGGGAATCATCGTGGCCCCGGCCCAGGCATCGGCGGCCGCCCTCGCGGTGGCAACGGCGGCCGCGCCGGCCCAAGCCGCCGTGGCTGCGCCCGCCGCGGAGGGTCCCATCATCGTCGAGGCCGCCTGGCGAACCCGCCAGCGTCTGGAACAGGAAGCCGCCGAAGCCGAGGTGGAACACCCGCGCCCCGTCGAGGCGGAGGGGCCTGGCTTCATCAAGCTGACCAAGGGCGCCTACCAGCTGCCCGGCACCGAGCTGCTCGAATACCTGCCGCCCCAGGCGCCCGACATGGACAAGCAGGCGCTGTACGACATGGCCGAGCGCGTGGAGCAGGCCATGTCCAACTATGGCGTGCGCGGCAAGGTCAAAGAGATCCACATGGGCCCGGTGGTCACCATGTACGAGTTCGCGCCGGCCCCCGGCACGCGCACCGGCAAGGTTGCCAACCTGGAAAAGGATCTGGCCATGGCCCTGGAGGCGCAGGCGGTGCGAATCGTGGCGCCCATCCCCGGCAAGGCCGTGGTGGGCGTCGAGGTGCCGAACAAGACGCGGGAGATGGTCTACCTGAAAGAGATCCTGGAGGATCCATGCTTCGCCGGCGCCAATTCCAAGCTGCAGATGTGCCTGGGCAAGGACATCAAGGGCGCGCCGGTCAGCGTGAACCTGTCCAAGATGCCGCACCTGCTGGTGGCCGGCACCACCGGCTCGGGCAAGTCGGTGGCGGTCAACGGCATGATCACCAGCGTTCTCTATAACGCCAGCCCCGAGGACGTCCGCTTCATCATGGTCGACCCGAAGATGCTGGAGCTCTCGATCTACGAGGGCATTCCGCACCTGCTGCTGCCGGTGGTCACCGACCCCAAGAAGGCCAACCTGGCCCTGCGCTGGGCCGTCGACGAGATGGAGCGGCGATACGAGCTGCTGGCCAAGACCGGCGTGCGTGACATCGCCAGCTACAACGCCAAGCTGCTGCAGGCCGAGGGTGGCGCCGCGGCGACAGCGCCGGCCGCGCCGTCAAAGAAGCTCCGCGTGATGCTGGCCGGCCCCGACGGCACCGAGCAGGAGGTCGAGCTGGACGACAGCGCGGCCCTGCCGGGAAGCGACAACCCGGACGGCGTGGTGGAGGCGGAGGCCCCGGACGAAGAAGATCTGTCCAACCGGGCCGCCGCCGCGCAGGCCGCCGCGCAAGCCAAGGCCGACGCCGGACCGCCGCCGCGCAAGCTGCCGTACATCATCATCGTCATCGACGAGTTCGCCGACCTGATGATGGTGGCGCCCAAGGACGTCGAGACGTCGGTGGCCCGCATCGCCCAGAAGGCGCGCGCCGCCGGGCTGCACCTGATCCTGGCCACCCAGCGTCCGTCGGTGGACGTCATCACCGGTCTCATCAAGGCCAACTTTCCCAGCCGCATCGCCCTGCAGGTGGCGTCGCGCATCGATTCGCGCACCATCCTGGATCAGTCGGGCGCCGAGACGCTGCTGGGGAACGGCGACATGCTGTTCTCCGACCGCGGCACCAAGCTGCGCCGTATTCACGGGGCTTTCCTCAGCGACGACGAAGTGCATCGCGTGGTCGAGTTCCTGAAGAAGCAGGCCAAGCCGGTCTACGACATGGACATCCTCAAGCCGCGCGAGGAAGACGCCGAGGAGGGCGCCCCCTCCGAGCAGCTGCACGACGATCTTTACGACCAGGCGGTGGCCATCGTGTGCGAAACCCGCCAGGCCAGCGTGTCGTTCATCCAGCGCCGGCTGCAGATCGGGTACAACCGCGCCGCCCGCATGGTCGAGCAGATGGAGCGCGACGGCATCGTCGGTCCGGCCAACGGCGCCAAGCCGCGTGAGATCATCGCGCCGCCGGGCGAATACCTGCAGCAGGCAGGCTGAGGCCGGCCAGTGTTCGCGCCACCGCCCCTGGTTGGAACCCTACTGGTGGTGGTGTTCGGCGCCCTGGCCATCACCGGCGCCGAGACCGGGCGGCGGGTGCTGCTGTATCTGGGCAAGCCGGCGGCGACGCTGTCGTTGCTGCTGATCGTCGGGATGCCGCCCGGCGATCGGTTCGCGACCATGATCACCGTCGGGATCCTGTTCAATCTGCTGGGCGACATCTTCCTGCTCAGCGACGCCGACCTGCCGTTCATGATCGCCGTGCCGCTGGTGCTGACCGGACACATTTTTTATACGGTCGCCTTCTTTGGCGCGGCGGCGAGCGGCGGGTGGTGGCCGCTGCCCTGGCCGTCGTTCGTCATCGCCGTCTTCACCGTGAGCCTGGTGGTGCTCCTGTGGCCGGGCCTGGGGATCATGAAGATTCCGGTGCTGGTTTACGCCCTGGCCATCACCACGATGGTGGTGTCGGCCCTGAAGACGGTGGGCGGTCCGCTGTCGCCGCTGGCGGCCGGTCTGGCGGTGGTGGGTGCCATGCTGTTCTATCTGTCGGATTCGAATCTGGCCTGGAACCGCTTTCGCCATCCTTACGCGCACGCCGCGGCGGTGACGCTGTCGACCTACTGGCTGGGGCAGCTGGGGATCGCCTGGTCGTCGCGCCTGGCGAGCGGCGGCTAGTGTGGGATGAATGGGCGGTCGCCGGGGGCCGTCCGATTGATTAGGATCACCGCCATGCGAGCCCTGATGATTGTCGTGTGCGGCGCGGTGTGCGGGCTGACCGCGTTGAAGGCGGCGCCGGCGGCGGCGGCCGGGGACGCCGCCGTGGCAGCCGCGCCACGCCTGGGCGTCAAGGCGGTCATCGAGCGCGTCCAGAAACGGTACGACAGCGCCGGCGATTTTCGCGCGCACTTCACCCAGACGCTGACCAACCCGACCTTCAACCGCAAGACGACGTCGACGGGTGAGGTGCTGCTGAAAAAGCCGGGGCGGATGCGCTGGAACTATCAGACGCCCGAAGAGAAGATGTACCTGTCCGACGGCGATCGCCTCTGGCTGTACGAGCCGGAGGACAAGCAGGCCTTCAAGCAAGAGCTGAAGTCTTCACAGCTGCCGGCGGCGCTGGCCTTTCTGACCGGCAAGGGCAAGCTGGCCGAACAGTTCGACATCAGCTTTGCCGACAAACCGTCCTTCGGGACGGTGCGCGATTACGTCCTGCTGTTGCAGCCCAAGCAGCCCCAGCCGCAGTTGAAGTCGATGCTGTTCGTGGTCGATCCCGACAGCTTTCACGTGAGGCAGAGCGTCCTGTTCGACGGGCAGGGGAACACCAACGACATGGCCTTCTCCGACGTGAAGGTCAACAGCGGCATCGGCGATCCCACCTTTCGCTGGTCGCCGCCGGCTGGCGTGCGGGTGATCGACGCGGCGAAACTTAGCAAGTAAGCGGAGCACGTAGGAGGAGCAAGTTAGCGGAAGCGGACGCGGTATTTTGAGCGTCCGCCTCCTCCGCGTGGGCGGGTCCTGTCGCTGCAGGAAACCTTCCCCAGCGGGCCGGTTCGCCGGGGCCGCGTTCGAGATTCTAGAGATCGCGAGTTATGTAACAGAAGCGCCGAGGGACAACGGCCCCGACGAACCGTCCCGCTGTGGCCCCTTCCTTCCGCGCCACCCCCCCACGCTACGTCGGCTCGCTCCGGGCAAGCGCTGCAGACCATCGAACGAAAATTTGAGGAGACAAAAGTCGCTTCCAGATCCGTCATCGGCGGCGTCCGTGCCCGCCGAGGTTCTGTCCCACCCCTCCGCGCCCGCGACGGAAGGAGTGAAGCGTGATTCTTAGACCGCCGCGGTCAGCGGCTGCGGCGGCCCACGAAGGGGTTGCTCTCTTTTTCGGCGCCGATGGTGGTGTCGGGGCCGTGGCCGGCCACCACCACGGTGTCGTCGGGCAGGGCGAACAGGCGCTGCCGGATCGAGCTCTGGATCTGCGGCGCCGATCCGCCCCACAGATCCGTGCGCCCGATGGAACCGGCGAACAGTGTGTCCCCCGCGAAGACGATGGGGGTTTCGCCGACCGTCTCGACGAAAAAGCAGGTCGAGCCCGGCGTGTGGCCCGGCGTGTGGATGGCGTGCGCCTCGCGCCGGCCGAAGCTCAGCGCTTGATCGATGTCCAGCTCGCGCGTCGGGGGCGGGGCGGGCGGCGGCGTGGGCAGGCCGAACATCGACGTCTGCACGGCCAGGTTGTCGTACAGCCAGCGATCTTCCTTGTGCAACACGATCTCGGCGCCGGTCTCCGCGGCCACCTCGCCGGTGCCCATGATGTGATCGAAGTGGGCGTGCGTGTGCACCAGCCGCACCGCCCGCACGCCCAGGCGCTTGAGCGCCGCCAGGATCGCCGGCGCCTCGTCACCGGGGTCGACCACCAGCGCCTCGTGCGTGTCGGGACAGGCCACGATGCTGCAGTTGCAGCCCAGCACGCCGACCGGGAACGATTCGCGAATGAGGGGCACGTCGCGCCTCCCGATCAGCGCAGCCGCAACGGAACGCCGCTGACCATCAGCACCACCGACTGGGCCCGCTCGGCCAGGATCTGATTGGATTGTCCGACGGCGCTGATCACCCGTCGCGCCGGATCGCTCTCGGGCAGAAAGCCGAGGCCGATCTCCATGGTCACCAGCACCACCGGCGTGGGCGAGCGGTAAAGGCGATCGGCCAGCTGCTCGACGTCTGTGAGCAGGGCGCGCTCGGCGCCGCGATCGCCGTTGGCCACGCGGCTGGCGACCCACGCCGTGAACCGATCGATGACCAGCGCGCCGTACTGGCCGCCTTTCAGGGTGTCGACCAGCGTCTCCAGCTGGTCGGGCGCCTCCAGCAGCTTCCAGCTGGCCTCTTGATCGCGCCGGTAGTTGGCCAGGCGGGCTTTCAGCTCGTCGTCACCCTCGACCAGCGGTGCGGCGTAAAGCCAGGGGGGAGGGCCGTGCTCGGAGGCGCGGGTCAAGGCGTATCCCGATTTCCCGGAGCGCAAGCCCCCGGTCACCAAGGTGAACATGTTGACAGGCTACCATCGATTTACGAGGCGTAGACGTTTCGCGGAAAACGCCGCGGATGTATCCTGTGGCCGCGGTTCAAGGCCCGATTTTTCGGGTCGCGAGCCACGGGTTGCGAGTCAAGCGATGCGAGAGAAGGCTTTCCTGTTCGGCGAGCCGCCGATCCTGCTCGGGATCACCAGCGAGCCGTCGACGATCGCCGCCGCGCGTCCGGCCTTCCTGATCTTGAACGCCGGCCTGGTTCATCGGGTGGGGCCGGCGCGCAAGTCGGTGCGCCTGGCGCGGCGCCTGGCCGCCGACGGCTATCTGGCGATGCGCCTGGATCTGTCGGGCATCGGCGACAGCGAACCGCGGCGCGACACGCTGTCGTTCGACGAGCGGGCGATTCTGGACGTGCGCCAGGCGATGGATCATCTGCAGCGCACGCGCGGCGTGCAGCGTTTTGTGCTGATGGGCCTCTGCTCGGGCGCTGACAACTCCTTCCGGGCGGCGTTGCGCGACCCGCGCGTGGCCGGCGCCGTCATGATCGATACGTTCGGCTATCGCACGCCCGGGTTCTACCTGCGCCACTACGGGCGGCGGATGCTGCGCCCGCAGGCCTGGCGGCGACTGACGCTGCGGATCGCCGGCCGCATTCGCCGCCGCGCCGAGCGCGCGCTGGGCATCGACCGCCCGGCGCCGCCCGTGCCGCCGCTGCCGCAGTACGCCCGCGAGTTTCCGCCGCAGGCTGAATTCGTCGGCGGCGTGCGGACGCTGGTCGATCGGGGGGTCAACCTTTTCTACATCTACTCGGCGGCGATG
>DATLVT010000283.1:0-6077 GCA_035577105.1 Polyangia bacterium | reverse complement strand
GTGGCCGATGGGGCGCGGCGCCTCGTTGCCCAGCGCGGCTCGAATCGCCGCCGCGCCCACGACGCTGCTCTTGCGAAAGAGCAGCAGCGCTCGCTCCAGCACGGCTTCCAGCTCGCGCAGGTTGCCGGGCCAGCTGTGCTCCTCCAGCTCGCGCACGGCGCTGCTGTCCAGCTCCAGGGCGGCGCTGCGTTCGTCGGGGGTGGCCCGCTGCAGTTGTTCCCCGCTCATCAACTCGAGATCCAGGCCCGCCTCGCGCAAGATCCGGTTGCCCATCCACAAGGCGGCCGGGGCGATGTCCTCGGGGCGTTCGCGCAGGGGCGGCAGCCACAGCACCACGCGCGCCAGGCGATAGTAAAGATCGTGGCGAAAGCGGCCGGCCGCCACCTCGGCCGCCAGATCGCGATCCGACATCACGATGGCGCGCACGCGCAGGCGGCGGCGGTGACCGTTCTCGCCACCGGCGCCGTTCGACACGCCGTTGACCGTGTCCACCGGTTCGATGACGCCGCTCTTGAGAATGCGCAGCAGGGCCTCTTGCACCAGCGGCGCCAGCCCGGCCACTTCCTCGATCAGCAAGGCGCCACCGTCGGCGCGCTGGGCGGCGCCGGGATGTTTGCCGTCGCCGCACAATCGCAGCAGCGCCTCGCGCTCGGGGAAATTGGCGACGTCCAGGCGCACCAGGGGGGCGTCCGGCGAGATCAGGTGATGCAGGGCGCGCGCCAGCCCCTCCTTGCCGGTGCCCGGCTCGCCCAGCAGCATGACGTTGGTGGGAAAAGGGCGTTCCTGCAGGCGTTCGATGACGTCCAGGATGCGGGTCATCGCCGGGTGCGGCGCGGTCATGCGGATGAGAGCGCCGATCCAGCGCGCGGCCGCCGGGTGCAGCGCGCTCAACGTCGGCACGCTCTTGCGGCTGACTCCCGAGGCGGGGCGCTTGGCGGCCGGGCTTGCCCGCCGACTGGACGGTCGGTTCTTCACCCGCGCTTGATGCCGAGCAACAGATCCATTGTTGCCTGATCAGCGGCCGGGAAGCGGTACTTTTCAAACTCGCTGGACGCCACCCAGCGGACCTCCGCCACGCGCACCGCCTGCGGTTCGGCGTTGGCGGGAATGGTGGCTTGATAAAGGGCGAGGTCGACGGAGTATCCGACGTAGTCATGCGTGCGGCGGCCGATGCACGCGCCCACGTCGACCTCGACACCGACGCGTTCGCGCACTTCGCGCTTCAACGCCTGGGCGTCGGTTTCGCCTTCTTCAACGCGACCACCGGGAAACTCCCACAACCCAGGCAGCACCGCCGAGGGGCGGCGCTGGGTGATGAGGTATCGATCGTCGCGAGAGATGACGGCTGCAACAACCCTGAGGTGCGGAGCGGCCATGCCGAGGATGATAACCCCAAACCGTGGCGCGCGGGGAGAGGGACTGGCGAGAACGACCGGGACAGTGCCCACGCTTTGGGACGCGGGGGGAATGGGGCGCTGTTCATGTGCTAGACCAGCGTTCATGACCAAACGCGTATTGCCTGCGGAAGCAGCCGAGCTGTTGAAACAGGGGTGGACCTATCTTGACGTCCGATCGGTTCCCGAGTTCGAGCAGGGACACCCGGTGGGGGCGGCCAACATTCCGCTGCTGAATGTGCAGGGCGGTCGCATGATGCCCAACCTCGATTTTCAGCGCGTCGTGGAGGCTCATTACTCGAAAGAGAGCCAGCTGGTGATCGGTTGCAAGAGCGGGGGGCGGTCCGCGCAGGCGGCCGCCCTGCTGGCCGCCGCCGGCTATACCAGCGTCGTCGACATGCGCGGCGGTTACGGCGGTGAACGCGACGGCATGGGCCGGGTGAGCTGCGCCGGCTGGGCCGAGGCCGGCCTGCCCACGACGACCCAGGCCGAGCCTGGCAAAAGCTACGCCGACCTCAGCAGCAAGAAGTAAGCGAGGGGGGAAGGCCCCCTTCGCGCCGTCACTCCGATACGGCGATGCCGTTGCGCTGGCAGAGCGTGCGCACCAGGTTGCGGCTCTTGTCGTCAAGCTTGGCGTAGGCGCGGGTGGCGCCCTCGGCGTCTTTCAGCGAACAGGAACAGACGGCGATCACCTGGTACGCGTCGACCATGCCGGGCCGGGCCCGGATCGCCTTGCGCGAAAGGTCAATCGCCGAGCCGCATTGCTGTCGCAGCCAGGCGTCGCGCGCTTGTTTCATGAGGACGTCGGCGTCGCCACCGTCCGATTCGACGAGCGGTGCCGTGGTGGCGATCTCCGTTGAACGTCTCGCGGGCGTGGCGGCCGACTCCGATGCGGTGCCGCGCCGGCTGGCGCCGTCGGAGGCGCCCGCGGAGCGACGGTTGGCAAGGGCCAGCGACGCGGCGGCCGGACGCGGTGCCGCCGCTCGGGCGGTCGCCGCCACCGCCAGGGCGCCTTCCGAACGCGGCCGGCACAGGCGCAGCTTGTCCTGCGCGACGGCGTTGTGCGGATCGATGCGATCGATCAGCTCGACCTCCTGGCGAAGATCGGCGCACTTGCCCACCTGACGCAGCTTCTCGGCGGCGGCCAGGTATTGTCCGACCAGCGCGCTCTTGGCCTCGGTGAAACGGGGCCGGGCCCGGGCTTTGTAGACACTCTCCTCGGGAAGCTCGCTGTACCAGTCGACCGCCGAGGGATAGTTTTTCTGCTGCGCCGACTCGTCGAACTTGGCGTACACGATCGCGTTGCGCCGTTCCGTCTCCAGGCGCTGCCGCAGCTCGCCGGCCTGTTTCTTCACGGCGACCGCCGCGTCGGACGGCGCCGTCGCGGCCATCAGCGCGGACAGACGATCCAGCGTGGCCAGCCCGGCGTCCCACGACTCGCTCTTGGCCTGGGCCGTCGCCTGGGCCAGCAGCTCGTCAGCACCGGTGGTCGTCGGTGCCGGCGCCGACGCCGCGTTGGGGGGCGCGGTCACCGCCGCCGCGGGCTCGGCCGGGGTCGGCGGCGGGGCGGGTGGCCGGGCGGCGATGGCAGCGCTGCCGTCGTCGCCCCGTGGCCCCAGCGTCCGCTGCAGCACCAGGCCCAGACCCGCCGCCACGAACAAGCCGGCCAGCGCGAAGGCCATCTTTGAACGCCCGCGGTTCGACCGAGCCAGCGGATCGAACACATAGCTCTCGAGCGGGCCCACGAATCGAATGCGCACGTGTCCCAGCTCGACGACGTCGCCGGGGTGCAGTTCGATGCGTTCGTAATCTTCGCCGTTGACGCGGACGCCGTTGGCGCTCTGCAAATCAACGATGGTGAAATGGTCCCGGTCCTGGACGATCTTGGCGTGGTGGCGCGAGATCGATCGGTGATTCAGCACCACGTCGTTCTCGTTGGTTCGCCCGATCACCAGCGACGCCCGATCCAGCGCGAATTCCTTGCCGGCCAGCTCGGTGGTCAGCACCACCAGCCGCGCCGGCGAGACGGGCGGGCTGGCGATCTGTCCCGGGCCCAGCGACGGATCGACGTCGGACAGCATGCGCAGCGGGATCGTCGGCTGCGCCTCCAGCGGATCGGGCACCGGTAACAGGTCCGGAACCGGCATCCCATGCGCGGCCACCGGTCGGGGCGTGACGGCCCGGCCCATCGAAGTCACGGCGGTGTTCGGCTGGGCGACCGGCGCGGACGCAGGGACGTTGGCGACGGAGGTGGTGCGGATGGGCGGGGTCGGCGCGTAGGCCGCCACGCCGTCGTTGCCGTTGACCGCCGCCATCGCCGGGCGCGTCGGTCGATCCGCCATCTCGCTGGGGCGATCGCTCTTGACGCGAATCTTGTAGTCGCCGATCTGAAGCTGATCGCCCTCGCTGACCGCGGTAGGCGCGGTGATCTTCGCGCCGTTGACGCGAACGCCGGTAAAGCTCTTGAGATCCTCGACGAAAATCGATCCGCTCTGGCGCATCAGTCGCGCATGCCGCCGGGACACGTTCCGCTCTGTCAGACGGATCGTATTTCCTGCGTCACGGCCGATCGTCATCTCATCGCGGATGACGGGGACGACGGTGGTCTTCCCCTCATCGTCTTCGATGGTCAGCTTGAACACGCCAAGGGCCTCAATTTTGCTGCCCTTCCGACTCTATCCGGGGGCCGACACCCGGTCAACGGCGTGCGATGACGATTACGACCGGCAGCGGCTGGGGCGCCGGTGGCTTAAACCCCGCGGAGGTCGGGATATGTGGTCATGACGTCTGTCTCCGTCATGGAATCGCTGGGATCGGCAGGGGTCCAGATGACCTCGAGGCCCAAGATTCCGGACGGAGAGACGCCTCCCAGTTCGGTCAGGACGCCCCCCAGATCCTCGAGGTTCTCGATGGCCTTCCAGCCGGCCAGCGGCGTCCGGGTGGCCACGATGAGGGTCACCACGACGTATTCCAGAGCCTCTTTTCCCTCTTCGGCAGCGGTGGCGGCGCGCCGTACCTGGCCATCGGAAGCCCGCATTCGCTCCACCTGGAACCGCGATCGCTCGGCCAGGGTGAGGCTGTTCATCCTGGTTTCGGCGTTGGTCAGATTCATCGGACCGGCGGCCTGGGCGGCCGCATAGCGGATGCTGTCTTTTTCGCGCAGGAGCTCCAGCGCCGTCTGTTGCAGCAGGCTGGCCAGGCCGGCCTCGGAGCTGGTGTCGCCGGAGGCAGCGAATGTTTCCAGGCGATCCTGAATGCCACGCGCCGACCGGCCCAGGACCACCTGCAGCTTGTAGACATAGGCGCGCCCGGCCACCACGGCGGCTTCCTCCTCGTCTTCATAACCGCCCCCGCTCCAGGTCGGTCCGCCGCCGCTTTGACGGTAACGACGAACCGCTCGCGAGATGGAGACCGCGGCGATCCCCACCACGGCGACCAGCATCAGCGTTCCGAACAGGCCCATACCGCCGCCCATGCCATAACCACCGCCCCAGCCCCAGCCAGGGAGGAAGAAGAAGCTGGAACCACCACCGCCGTATCGGCTGCCATAGCCGCCGCCGGAATAGGAACGCGGCATGGTGGAGGCGCCGGGCGATCGAAAGCCGAGCCGCCCACCAAAGCTGCTGCCTGAACGGGGGCCGGCCAGCGCCAAGGCTGGCAGCACCATCAGGCTCATGACGGTCAGGACCATCAATAGCCAGGATGAGCGACGTTTCGTTTTCATGATGACGACCGAAGTCTATGCGGCAACCATGGCCTTCGCAATGAGCCGGCAGGCCCCTTGCAAGGAGGGGAAGCAAGGAGGGAAGCCGCTAGAAGAGGACGCGAACGTCGGGATCGGTCATGCGCCCCCGTTCGCCGCTGATCAGGCGCTGGGTCTCCAGGTCGCGCTTCTCGGACAGCTCTTCAAAATAGCTGCGAATCTCGGGCAGGGCGTCGATCAGGCGCTGAAAATATTCGCGCGCCAGAAAGAGAATGGTCGACTGCCGCACCGCCCGCACGCTGGCGTTGGTGGGCTGGCCCTTGACGAGGGAGATCTCGCCGAACACGTCGCCCGCTCGCAGTCGGGCCAGCGCCACCTCGCCGCCGGCGGGATCTCCTTGGGCGCGCTTGCTGACCTCGACCTCGCCGGCCAGCACCACGAACAGCCCCAGCCCGGCGTCGCCCTCGCGAATGATCTCGGTGCCGGGCGCCACTTCGTGTCCGTCGAAGCGTCGGATGAGATCCATCTTCTGCTGGCGGTCGAAGGGGCGAAACAGCGGTGACGTGGCCAGCAGGTTCTTCAGCAGCCGCTCCCGGGCAAACCGCCCCAGGGTCTCCGCTAGCGACGGCACCTCGGTCTCGAGACGGGACAGGGCATCGCGCGACAGCTCCAGCACGTCGGCCTCCTCGATGACCTGGACCGACGCGGTTCGTGGCTGGACGGCCAGCAGCGCCATCTCGCCGAACAGCGCCCCTTCGTGCAGGCGGGTGAGCTCGTTGCGACGGCCCAGGGCGTCGGTGACGAAGACGCTGACCTGGCCGGCCGCCACCAGATAGAACGCCACGCCCGGCTCTCCCTCGCGAATGATGAGGTCGCCGTCGCCGAGCCGCTTCACCTTCAGCGCGCGCACCACCGGGACGAAGACGTCGCGGGGCAGCTCTGAAAAGAAGGCAAGGGGGAGGAACTGTTCGGCGTACTTG
>DATLVT010000282.1:0-3061 GCA_035577105.1 Polyangia bacterium | reverse complement strand
TCGTCGGACTCTCCATAAGATATTGTCGTCATCTTTGTTGCGGCTCCGTTCGTGCTGCGCCCAAGCTAAGCACGAACTCCGGAGTTGCCATCGCTGACGGCCAGATGGGTTGGCGGGGACGACTCAGGCGGCCGCGGCCGGGGCCGCTCGCTCCTCGAGATCGTAGGACGTCGGTCCGGTCGCAGTCGATCGACGGCGGGGGTCCGTGCCGGGGACAGCGTCGCCCAGCTCTTGCCTCAGGTAGCCGCGGAGCTGGATCTTCAGCCGCTCTTCAAGCTGGCGGGCCCGCTCGCGAGACACACCGAAGCCGACGGCCAGATGGGTCAGGGTCGGCGGATCTTCGTTGAGGAATCGTTGCTGAAAGATCACCAGATCTCTGCCGTGCAACGTCTCGGCGAAGGTGTCGACCCTGGTGCGCACCTTCCGGATGAACTCGGACGTCTCGACCAGGACGTCCGGCTGCAACGCCGGCGAGGCGCCCAGCCAGTCCCCGGGCGGTCGGTTACCCGACTCCGAGGACTGCTGTGCCCAGTCCAGCGACGTCTCGCCGGCGCTGAAGCGCTCGATCATGGAGACGACGTCCTTCTCCTTGACGCCCATGGCGTCGGCCAGCTGCTTCGCGTCGGCCTCGACGCCCGACTGGCGGAGACGCTGTTGTTGCTTGTGCAGGCTGAAGAATAACTTTCGCTGAGCCTGCGTGGTTCCCGTCTTCACCAGGCGCCAGTTGTCGATGACGTACTTCAGGATGTAGGCCCGGATCCACCAGGCGGCGTACGAGCACAGCTTGACCCCGCGATCCGGATCAAAGCGCGCCACCGCCTGCATGAGGCCCAGGTTGCCCTCCTGGATCAGATCGCGCATGTCCTGATTTCCCCGTCGATAGTCTTTGGCGATCTTGACGACCAGACGCATGTTGGCGGTGATCATCTGTTCGGCCAGCAGCGGAGCCTTGGTCCGCAGGTACTCGCTCGCGCAGCGCGTTTCCTCGGCGCGGCCCATGGGGATGCAATTTTTCAGATCGAATTCACTTCGTAAGTTGAAAGTCATCTCGTTTGCCTCGTTTTTTTGTTGGTCTCTTTATAGAGGGACCATCGCTCCGTTGCTATGGGGAAGCCCCCGTGGCGGTTGTAGTGGTTTCCCTGACAGGCGCCTGCGTCGGTTGATAGTGGCGGCGCGCGCTTGCGGGACGGCATTCAGTCCTTAAGGTCACGGCACCGAGGACATGTGAGTAGAACCGCGCGACTGACCCGGCCTGTGACCTGTCGCTTGCGGTCACGTCGGGTCGCGCGCTGGCGAGCGTCACCAACGTCGGCACCGAACGTCTGGTGGACCCTTGGCCGGCCCTCGAGCTCCCGCCCGATTCCCGTCCGATTCAACCTGTCACCTGGAGGAACATCATGACCCTGCGATTTGTGTTACCGACCGTCGTCTGTATTTTCGGCGCCTCCTGCGCCAGCACCGGCACCGATGCCACGCCGGCGGCGAACAGCTCCTCCGCGTCCATCCGGGCTGCAGAAGAAGTGGGCGCCGCGCACAGCCCCGACGCCGCGCTGTATCTGCAGCTGGCCAAGGAGCAATTCGAACACGCCCGGCTATTGACCGACGCGAAGGACAAGGATCGCGCCGATCGTTTGTTGCTGCGGGCGCAGGCCGACGCCGAGCTGGCCCTGGCGCTGGCCCGCAGCGACAGTGAAAAGGCGGAGGCTCAGGGCGCCATCAACAAGGTGAAGACTCTCAAAGAGACAGCGGTTCAGTAACTCACAATTTTTCCGGCATTCACTCAAGGAGATCCCATGACACGTTCAAATATCAGTCCTGTGCGCCAGACGCGCGCGTTGCCGCTGGCCCTGGTGGTCTTTGCCGCTGCCTGCGCCACCGCCACCCCCATCGAGCTGTCCAACGCCAGGATCGCGTACAGCCGCGCCAGCGTCGGGCCCGCCGCCCAGTACACGCCGGCCGATCTGCACAAGGCCAAAGGCGCGCTGGACCAGGCAGAGCAGAGCTTCAGCCAGAACGGCGACCTGCAGCGGACCATCGATCTGTCCTATATCGCCGAACGAACCGCCCAGATCGCCGAGGCCCGTGCCCAGACCGCCATCGCGGAGAAGAAGGTCGTCGCGGCGAAGCAGCAATTCAGCGACAAGCAGACCGAGATCACCAAGACGACGCAAGGAGCGCTGGCGAAGACCCGGGAGCAGCTGAGCGAATCGGAACGCCAGACCGCCCAGCAGGCCAGGGAGACCGACCAGGAGCGCGCCGCCCGTCAGGAGGCCGAGAGGAAAGCGGCGACGTCGGAGCAAAAGGCGGCGGCGTCCGATCAGAAGGCGGCCATCTCCGATCAGAACGCCAAGGATGCCAATGACGCCCTGGCCAAGCTGGCGGCGAAGGAAGACGCGCGCGGCATGGTGATCACGCTGTCTGGCAGCGTCCTGTTTCGCTCCAACGACGCGGCGCTGTTGCCGGCGTCCTTGAGCCGGCTGGATCAAGTGGCCGAGGCGCTGGTCGCCAAGGGACAGAACGTCGCCGTCGAGGGCTACACGGATTCGCGCGGCTCGCAGTCCACCAACATGGACCTGTCGCAGCGGCGCGCCGAATCAGTGCGCAGCTACCTCATCTCCCGAGGATTTCCGTCGGACAAGATCCAGGCGCGCGGCATGGGCCCCGATCGCCCGGTGGCCGAGAACAGCAGCGCGGAAGGGCGAGCCAACAACCGACGCGTCGAGATTGTCATCGCCAGGAAATAGACCGCAACACACAAAAGGGAGTCTCTCATGCACATCCTCTGGTCGCTCTTCGTCGGATTGATCGTGGGCGCCATCGCCAAGTTGATAATGCCGGGCAAGGATCCCGGCGGCATCATCATCACGATGCTGCTGGGCATCGGGGGCGCGGTCGTCGCCGGCTTCCTTGGCAGCGCGCTGGGCATCTATCACGTCGGGGCGGCCGGCCCCGGGATCCTCGCCTCGATCGCGGGCGCCGTGCTGGTGCTGGCCATCTACCGGGCGACGTTCCGACGCAAGACGATCTGACCTCAGAACCCTCAGACGGGTTCCGAACCTCC
>DATLVT010000281.1:0-2870 GCA_035577105.1 Polyangia bacterium | reverse complement strand
CCGAGGTTCACGACGCCGGCGCTGACAATGACGACGCAGGCGGGTCGGCAGGCTCGGGCGGCACGGCCGGCTCGGGCGGCGCGGGCGACACAACCGGGTCGGGTGGTGCGGGCGGGCAGGGCGGGGCCGACGGCGCCGGGGACACCGCCGCGGCCGACGATGCCGCCGGGGACGCCGTAGATGACGGGGCGGCGACGCTGGACAACGGTTAAGATATGTTCGAGAAACGCGCAATCAGTTTCGGGATCTCATAGGCGTTCGGAGGCACGGGATGCAGGTGGTCTGTGGCAATTGCCAGCTTAACTTCCAGGCTCCAGCGGGAGCGACGGGATTGGTGTGTCCAATCTGTCGAAGTCCACTGCGACCTGCCCAAGGTGCTGCCGAGGCGCCAGCGGCCAACCCCGCCATCGATTGGAACCATGGGACGCTGGACGATCTGATCGCCATCCTGGGGCCGCCCGCGGTCGCCGCGCGGGTCGAGGTTTTTGCCGCCGGCAGCGACATTCCTGCCGGTGAGGTGCACCTGCTGGCGGGCGGCGTCTCCGACGCCCTGGCCCCTGGCGTGTCGCCCAACGACGCGCTCGACTATCTGAAGGGCGTCAGCCCCGCTCATTTTCGGGTCGAGCCGCGCTTGCCCAACCCCGCCGACGGCGATCTCACCTATCCGGGCCCTGACTCCGGGACGCTGGATGCCCGTCCCCTGGCGCACCTCATGCGTTACTCCGAGCAGTTCGTCATCACCTGCTCGATCGAAGTCTGGCGCGGCAACGAAAACGCGCGCGTCGACTATCGCAAGGGCGAGATCAGCGGCGTCACCGTCGGTGGCATCGACGCACCCGAACGCCTGGCCGAGGTGATGCGGTGGACGTCGGGAAATTACCGCCTGGTGGTGCCGCGCCTGACGCTCCCCGATTCGGCGGCCAAGACCGCCGCTGCCGTGGCCGCCGCCAGGGCTGGGCGTGGACCCGCTGCTGCCGCCGCTGCCGCCGCGCCTGCACCGGCCGCTGCTGCGTCGCCTGCGCCTGCGCCTGCGGCTGCCGCGCCCGCCGCGCGCGTCCCCGCTCCGGCCATGCCTGCCACCAACCGCACCATCTTCGGCATGCCCGCCGCCGACGTCGCCGCCTTGCGCGCCGCCGCGAATGCGACCGAGGCCGCGCCAGCCTCGGCGTCCGCGAAGGCCGAGCGTCCGTCCGCGCCGGCGATGTCGGCCGCCACCAGCGCTGCGCCCTCTGCGGCACCGCAGTCGGTGCAGGCGGCTCCGGCCCCGGCCCCGGCGGCGGTGAAGGCGCCGCCTCCCAGCGAGCGCGCCAGCAGCACCAAGACCATCTTCGGCGTGTCTGCGCCGGTCTTGTCGGACAGCCCCAGCGCCCCCGCCGCTGCGCCGCCCAAGTCCAAGAAGCAGCAGCGCGCGGAGGCCGCGGCGGCTGCCGCTGCCGCCAAGAACGAACGAAAGACGGGCGCGCGGAAGACGCTGGTGCCACGGCCCGAGATCATTCCACCCGCGGCCAACGCGCTGGACATGGCGGCGGCAGCGGCCGACGCCAGTGCCAGCGCCAGCGCCGCCGGCGCGAACCTGGACTCTCATGCCACCCAGGCCGGGTTCAGCTCCACCGACGACGCCGCTTCGTCCGCCCCAGCCTTGCAGCCGTCGGCGGCGCCCGCGGCGGTTGCGGTGCGGCACGCGCACGTCGCCGACGACGAGACCTCGCGCCTGGCGCCGCGCGCACCGGCGCGGCGGGAGACGCCGATCTGGACCTACGTCAGCGTCGGGTTCACGTTCGGTCTGGTCTTGCTGGGCATCTATCACCTGGTCGGGCTGCTCGCTCACTGATCGGCCTCATGGACCTCCGCCTGCGGCAAGTGGGCCCTCGCCAGTCGCCATGATCTTCTCCGAGGTGGCCGACGCTTACCGGCGGACGCGCAAGCCCAAGGACATCCTGTGGAACCGCTTTGTGGCGCGTCCGCTGGCGGCGGTGTTCCTGGTTCCGCTGGCGCGCACCCAGGTCACGCCCAACCAGGTGACCTTTCTGACCCTGGTGATCTTCGTGGCCGGCGCCTTGATGCTGGCGCTGATGCCCGGCTGGGGGGCGCTCATCGCCGCCGTCGCGGTCCTCGAGCTGTCCTACGTTCTCGACTGCGTCGACGGTCAGCTGGCGCGCCTCAAGGGGCTGTCGTCTCCAGTCGGCGCCCACCTGGATTTTCTGATGGACGAGCTCAAGGCGTTCATCCTGGTCGCCGCCATCGGCGCGCGCCTCTGGCTGGGCGGCGGGGACGCTCGTTATCTTGTCGAGGCGCTGCTGGGGCTGGTGGTGGTGGCCTCGGCGATCAGCCTGACCACGTTCGTGCGACGGCCTGAATACGCCGCCGCTACCGGCGCGTCGGTGGGGCAGGGGGCGGGCGACTATGGCGAGGGATTCTCGGTCGACGCGGTGGCCGCTCCGGCGCGGCCTTCACCGGTGCGGCTGCTCGAAACGCTGGGCCGTTTCCTCATTCACTATCCCAGCTACATCTTCTTCGTGGCGCTGGCCAACCGGATCGATATTTTCTTGCACGTCTACCTCCTCTTCAACGCCGCCTATGCGGCCCGCGCGCTGCTGGGCGTGGCCAGCAAGCTGGGCAGGCGGGCCGCATGAAGGCGATCATCGTCGCCGCCGGCCGCGGGCGTCGCCTCGGTCCCGAGACGGCGGAGATCCCCAAGTGCATGGTCGCCGTGGCCGGCCGGTCGATCCTGCACCGGCAACTGGACGCCCTGTGCGCCGCCGGCGTCGACGACATCGTCATCGTGCGTGGCTATCTGGGCGACAAGATCTCCGCCCCCGGACGTCCGGTCCGCTTCGTGGAGAATCCCGAATGGGCCAGCAACAACATCC
>DATLVT010000280.1:0-6036 GCA_035577105.1 Polyangia bacterium | reverse complement strand
CAGCCCTGATGGCGGCGCCCCGCGCGCGGGCACCGGCGGATCCATCAGCGCCAGTTCCGGCGGATCCGGCGGCGGAGCCGCGGTGGACGCCGCCGGTATCGGCGGCGGCGGCGGCGGCAGCGATGGCTCAACCGCCAGCGGCGCCGGCGGCGCCGTCTCCGGCGGCGGCGGTGGCGCGACGGCGGGCACCGGCGGAAGCAACGCCACTGACGGCGGCAACGCCAGCGCCCCAGGTCCGTTCACCTGCAGCGAGATGATCGGCCTGTGGGTGATGAGCCAGTGGTGGGGACCCTTCGAAAAAGTCGTGGACAGCGCCGCCTGGCAATACATCTTCGTCCATCACGGCTACCTGGAGACCTGGGCTGATCCCACCAGCGCCTACTGGACAACGAAGGCCATCTCGCCGTGCGGAAGCAAAGCCGACAGCCCGGATCGAATCATCTTCCTGCCGTTCAGCCTCACCTTGAAGACCGAGGAGGAATGGCAGAGCAATCTCGTCAAAGTGGTGGACGCCATCAAGATGCGATTCAAGGACGTCAAACGAATTGAATTCATCACCACCCTGCGCAGCCCAGGCAATCAACCGTGCGCCAACGACAGCGACCCCAACGTGGTGGTCCCACCCGCCGTTGACCAGGCCATCCAGGCGGTCGCCGACGCGTCCGGCGGCCTGGTCACCGTCGGTCCCAAGATCGAGCTGGCGAATTGCAACTGGTGGGTGGGCGGCACCGACCTGACGGCGGCCGGCAACACCGGCGTCGGAGAGCTGTACGGCGCCTACTACAAGAATCATCCGTGAGGTCGTCCTGAACAGACACGGCGCCGTCTCTCATCTCGGCTTGCGCGCTGCCGCCGCCGCACCGGAGCGACCGGTGTCAGGCGAGCGCCGCTAGCCGACGGCCCTGCGTGGCGTCTGGGCGCGGCTCGCCGCCGCGCGCGCGGGGTCCCGCCATGCCTCTTCCAGTACCCGGCCCTTCATCACGGGGGGCACAGGGACGCCCAGCAGGGTCAACACGGTCGGCGCCACGTCCAGGGTCGTGACGTCGCGGATCTCGACCCCCGCCCGGATCCCCTTGCCGTAGAGGACCATCACCCCCGTCGGGTGGTGCATCCCCTGCTTCGGGGTGGGCATGTCGGTCGCGAACAGCTCGTCCAGCGCGTAACCTTCGGCCTTGGCGTTGGGCGCGCCCGGGAAGTGGTAGCGCACGCCGTCCCGCTCGTCGGCCGCCAGGCCGAAGGGGGTCAGGGTGAGAATGTCGCCCGTCTCCACCACGGTCATCGCCTGCGGGTGAGGGCCTCCGTCGCGGCGGACCGCCGACAGGAGGTCGCGCACGCGCGCCCTCTCGGCGGCGTCTCGGATGGTGACGTTGAACTGCGGCACCATCGTGGGGACGATGTCCTCCACGCCCTGGGCAGCGACGATCGCCAGGACCTTGCGCACGTCGCGGAACCGCACCACGAACTTGCCCTTCGGATAATTTTCACGGACGTACGGCTGCTGACCCATGCTGGACACCAGCACCAGCGCGGTGTCGTCGTCGAGCAATCGCAAGAACCGCCCCAGCAGCTCGTCGCAGATCTCGTAACCGTGCTCGACCGCCGGACCGTACTTCTCCTTCTCGCCAGGCGGGCCCGGCGTCAGGAACTGGCTGTCGTCGTACGCCCGCCAGTAATGATGCATGTAGTGCGCCGCGTGGTTGGTGTGCCAGGTGGCAAAGTCAGGACGAAAGCGGCGATAGAGCGACGCGAAGAAGTCATAGTTCACCAGCGGCTGCAGGCCGACCCGGCGCCACCCCAGGTGCGGCTTGATGCGCTCCATGGCCAGCTGTCTGGCCACGCGCGCGCAGGTACCGGGGCGAAGGCCAAGGCGCACCAGGTCCACCCCTTCCGCCAGCGTCTTCAGCAACGATCGGTTCTCTTCGATCTTGTTGTGAACGCGGGTGTACCGGCGATTGAGCGCCTGTACGGGGCGCAGGAACGTTGGAAACGTCTCGTCCCCGGGAGCAAAAGGCCCCGGGACGACGAAGCCCGGCACAGGCCCCGGCGGATAAGCGGTCATGCTGCCGAACACGCCGATCGACTTTCCCGCCTCGGCGGCGTAGTTCCAGGTGCGCTTGGCGGTGATGGTGGCGGCGTCCTGCTCGAGAACGGTTGCGCCGTGCACGTCCCGTCCGACCCCCGTGTGGACCGTCACCCAGGTGACCCAGGGATCCAGGTGGGGCGCCTTCTCCGGCGCCACGGGCGACGCCCACGCCCCCTGGCGGCGCAGCCGCGCCAGGTGCGGCAGCTTTCCCCGCGCGATCATCGGGTCGATCACCGTCCAGGTGATCTCGTTGAACTCCAGAAACAGCACCCGCCGTGCGCTGCTGGACCTCGGCCGCTGATCGGGCGCGTGGCTCATCATGTCTCCCATACGTTTCAGACCGCGGTTCTTCACGAATCGCGTCGAGGGAAACTGAAGGTCTTCCCGGCGGGCGAACGGCCCAGCGAAGACTCGGCTACAATCGCCGCCGATGACCTCCCCGGCAGGCCCGCCCCGCTCGCGCCTGCGCGCGCTGTCGTGGCGCGACATCCTCACGGTGGGCCTCCCGGTGGCGCTGGTCATCGGCGTCGCCTTCGCCTTCGCGGGGCGGCTGGTGCAGACCGCGCCGCCCGGTCACATCCGCATGATCAGCGGCTCGCCGGGCAGCAGCTTTCGCAACCTGGCCGAGAAATACAAGAAGATCATCGATGGACACGGCGTGAAGGTGGAGATCGTGCCGTCCGAGGGCGCTCTCGACAACCTGCGCCGGCTGGCCGAGCCCCGCTCGTCCATCGACGTCGGCTTCGTGCAGGGCGGGCTCACGGAGGGGGTCGACATCTCGCACCTGGTGTCGCTGGGGACGGTCTTCACCCAGCCGCTGATGGTCTATTACCGGCTGCCCCAGACCACCGATCGCCTCACTGAACTCAAAGGCAAGCGCATCGCCATCGGCGCCGAGGGCAGCGGCACGCACGCGCTGGCCATGAAGATGCTGAAGGCCAACGACATGGACGCCAGGAACGCCACGCTGATCAGCGAACACGGCGAAGAGGCGGCGCGTTCGCTGGCGGCCGGCAAGGTCGACGCCGCGTTCCTGATGGGCGATTCGGTGACGACCGAGGTGATGCGTGGCATGCGCGAGGCGGCCGGCGTCCGTCTGTTGAGCTTTCGCCAGGCCGACGGTTACGTGCGCCGTTTGAAATTCCTGTCGCGCATGACGCTGCCCGAGGGGGCGATGGATCTGGGCAGGGACTACCCGTCCGAGAACGTCTCGCTGGTGGGCCCCGCCGTCGAGCTGGTGGCGCAGAAGAAGTTGCACCCCGCGCTGTCGGACCTGCTCATCGCCGCCGCCCGCGAGATCCACAGCGGTCCCGGCATGTACCGCGCCGCCGGCGAATTCCCTGCCCCGCTGGAGCACGAGTTCCCCATCAGCGACGATGCCGAGCGCTATTACAAGTCGGGCGCCCAGTTCCTGTACAAGCGGCTGCCCTTCTGGTTGGCCAGCCTGGTCGATCGCGTGCTGGTGGTGGTGCTGCCGCTGCTGGTGATCGTGGTGCCGGCGACGCGCGCCGTGCCTTCGCTGTACCGGTGGCGCGTTCGCTCGCGCATCTATCGCTGGTACGGCGCCCTGATGGCCATCGAACGGGACATGATGCTGGCCAAGACCGCCGACGACCGTCGCGCCATCGCCCAGCGCCTGGACGACATCGAACACGCGGTCAACGAACTGAAGACGCCGCTGTCCTTCGCCGATCAGCTTTACGTCTTGCGCGATCACGTGGCGATGGTGCGCCGCCGCCTGGATCACGAGGCGACCGCGACCGCGACCGTCGCGCCATGAAGAACGCAGCGCCGGCGCTGTTCGCGGTCGCCCACCCGGTGTAGAGCTTCACCGGCGTCCCGGCCACCGCCACCGACGCCGGCCCCAGAGGCGATGCCGGCATCACCTGTCCGGCGTGCGCCGACGGCAACGACCCACGGGGCACGGACGGACGGCGCAGCGCTGCCTGACGGCGACCTTGCTCAAGAACCCTGCCGCAGGCGCAGCCGCACGCCGTGGCGGGGACGCAGGGTCACGCTGGGGAACAAGGTCAGCGCGGTCTCTGGGGCCACCTCGAAGCGAAACCGCTGCAGCGCCACGGCCAGAACCAGCTTTGCCTCCATCATCGCAAAGCGATTGCCGATGCAGACCCGCGGGCCGCCGCCAAATGGAAAGTAAGCAAACCGCGGCAGCCGATGCGCGAGATCGTTGTCCCAGCGCTGGGGTTTGAAGGCCTCCGGATCGTCGAAGGTCTTCGGATCTCTGTGGACAACCCAGGGTGACATCACGAACTCCGCACCCTTGCGAAACTGATAGCCGCCTATCTCGACGTCGGTCAGCGCCTGGCGACCCAGCGCCCACGCCGGCGGAAAGAGGCGCATCGCTTCCAGCACGACGGCGTCGGTGTACTTGAGGTTTTCCAGATCACCCAGGCCTGGCGCGCGCCCGCCCAGGACCCGCTGCAGCTCGTCGCATAGACGGGCCTGGCATTGCGGATTGTTCGCCAGCAAATAAAGCGAGTACGTCAGCGCCAGGGCGGTCGTCTCGTGTCCGGCCAGAAACAGGGTCATCGCCTCGTCGCGCACCTGGGCGTCGGTCATGACGCTGCCGTCTTCGTCGCGCGCCCGAATCAGCAGCGACAGCAGATCGTCCTGTCCATCCGTGCGCTGGCTGTCCTGGCCGTTCTGCTGCCGCCGGCGGGCCTCGATGATCCGCAGGATCGTCTCGTCGACCTTGCGCGTGGAGGCCCGCAAGCGCCGGTTCGCCCGCGTGGGCACCCAGGCCGGCGGTTGATAGCGCGCCGCCAGCCCCAGGATGCGCCCGAACTCTTCCATCAGCTCCGAGATGATCCGCCCGATGTGGCCGGTGTCGGCGGACACGTCGGTGCCGAACAACGTCTCGGCGACGATGTTCATCGTCACGCCCATCATGTCCTCATGCACGTTGCGCACCTGCCCCGCCTGCCAGGTGGCGGCGGCCCGTTCGATGGCGCCCACCATGACGGCGGCGTACGAGGCCAGCTGGCGCTGATGGAACGCCGGCTGCAACAACCGCCGCTGCCGCCGCCAGGAGGCGCCTTCATTGACCAGCAGCCCGTTTCCCACCACCCGCGCCAGCAACCGGCTGGTGCGATCCTTGCGGAACTGGTCGGCCTTCTTGACCAGGATCTCCTCGATGCAGGTGGGGTCGGCGACGAAGTAGAGCTGCAGCGGCAGCCGCGTGCGCACGAAGGCGCCGTACCGACGGTGAATCAGCGTCAGCCCCTCGAGCAGGTTCGCGCCGAACACCCGGCGCAGCTCCCAAAAATCTCCCCAGGAAGGACGGGGCGGGTGCGCCGGTCGCGGCGAACCGGATTCGGGCACCTGTTTCGGCGCCGAGACATCCCCGGAAGGAGCGCGCGCTGTACCGGGGGTGACCTCGCCCATCGCCATGGGCGAAGCTTACGCCTGCCGCCGCGCTGATGCTCGCCAGGTCCGCGCGGTTGTCAGGCGCGCGGCATCGGCTCTATTCGGCCCACAACTCCGCCTGGGCGCGCCCGCCGCCCGGGAGGTTGCCATAGTGGAACTCGACGCTGCGGATGACCCGGTGGTCGCCGGGCAGATCGATCACGTGCGAGCGGGTGTCGGCGCCGAAGATGTGCCGCGTGCGCGGGGAGAACTCCGTGCCGTCTCCGAAGTGCACGGTCAGGTCGTACATCTCGAGGGCGCTGTGTTCGACGACCACCATGATGCGGTGGTATCTGCCCTCGCGCGCGCCCACGGGGATGACGTCGCGATCGTGCGTGCCGTCGACCCAGCGCTCACCCAGCTTGACCCATTCGCCGCGCGGTCGTTCCCAGCGAGCCTCCGCGGCCGCTTCGCGGCGGGCCTCTCTTCGCTCGGCGGGCGGGGTTTGGTGGGCACACGCTCCGGCGAGCGACATCAGCAGCAAGACAAGCGCGGTTTTCACGGGCATGGGACCTCTACAGAGGACG
>DATLVT010000279.1:0-7101 GCA_035577105.1 Polyangia bacterium | reverse complement strand
ATTCTGGAACTCCAGTGTTCTGTCCAACGTGGGTTCACCGGTGGGATTGTCGAGTGCGGCGGATGATTTCCATCGCGGCGCGCGCCCCGCTGGCCAGCGCCCCGTGCACGGTTCCCGGATCGCCGTCGCTGTCACACGCCTCGCCGGCGAAGTAGAGACAGTCGTCGACGGCGGCGGCCAGCGCGGCGCCGGCGTTCACGGCACCCACCGGAACCCAGCTGTAGGCCCCCCGCGCGAACGGATCGGCCGCCCAATCAAAAACCTGGGCATCCTCGACGCTATTGCAAAGCGCCGACGACGAAATGCCCAGTTCGCGGCCCAGGCCCCGCACCGCCCGCTCGACCATCTGTCGGCGAACCTCCGGCTGCCCGCTGTCGCCGGTGGCGAACCGAGCGGCGGCCGGCCCCCCCACCCAGCCCACCATCACCGTGGGCGGCAACGGCAGCGGCCGCCACCAGGTCGGCACCGGCGCCCGCGGGGCATGGATGAAACAGGCATCCGCCGGCAACGACGGCGCCAGTGACGACGCCAAGGACGCGCGAAACCTGACCACCAGCTTGACGACGGACCCCATGGCCAGCCCGGCGATGGCCGCCCGTTTTTCCGCGGGCAACGCCGGAACGAAGCGAACGCCGCCCACTGACCGGGCTGGCGCCTGAAGAACACCGAGAGGCAGCGTCACCAGCGCCACCCTGGCGCGGACGTCGGGCAATGGTCCGCCCCACGCGGCGCGCGCCCGGACCCGCACGCCGCCCTCTTTCCAGTGCACCTGCCTGACGACGGTGCCCAGACGCACCACGCCGGTTCGACGTTGCAGAGGCGCGGCCAGGTGCTCGATCAGCGCGTGGTACCCGTCGCGCAAACGGTACAGCCGATCGCCCCCTTCTGATTCTTCCGCGTCGGCCTGTCGGGCCAGGCCGCGCATGCTCACCCGTGCGGCGTCGGCGGCGTTGAACCCTTCGACGAAATTCTCCAGCAACCGCCGCTCGGCGCCCGGCAGCGCGCGCACCGCCGGCGCGAGGCGCGCCGCCGCGCTGAAGGCGGTGTCCGTGGCCGGCAGCTGTTCCAGCGTCGCCTGGATCTTCTTCCACGATCGATTGGCGGCCGCGACCACCCCACGCTGGGCGATGTGGTGCTGCTGGGGGACTGGCACCAGGCGCCCACGGGCCCGCGCCAGCGCGGCGATCAGCAGCGGCGGCCGGCCGTGCACGAACTCGGCGCCCGTCTCGACGACGCCGGGCCAGCCAGGCAAGCGGCGGCTCTCGATCCGTCCTCCCAGACGGCCGCGCGCCTCCAGCAGGATCACTGACAGACCGGCGGCCTGCAGCTTCCCGGCGGCCTGCAAGCCGGCCACGCCGCCGCCCAGAATGACGGCGTCGACGACGTCGGTGGCGCCGCCGCCGACCTCACCGACGTCCCGGATGGCCTTCGCCGATCGCTTCAAATCACCGTCAAGAGCCGGACTGCACCGGCGTCGCTTGCGCCGTTGCTGGCTTTTGACCCCGCTGTTCCCACGCCCGCAGCTCCTCGATGAACCTGCCGCTGAAGGCCTCCAGGTCATCCGGTTTGCGGCTGGTGATCCAATTCCTGTCGACGACGACCGGCTGATCCAGAACCTTGGCCCCCATCTGCCGCAGGTCGCCTTGCACCGTGGTCCAGGCCGTCAGCGTGCGCCCCTGCACCAGACCGGCCGTCATCAACAACTGTGGACCGTGACAGACGGCGGCCAGCGGACGTTCGCTGGCGTTGAAGTCAGCCACGAACCGCACGAAACGCGGATCGGCCCGCAGCTGATCGGGTGAATGACCGCCTGGGATCAGCAGACCCTCATATTCGTCCGGTTTGACCTCGTCGATGCCCCTGGCCGCCTTGACGGTCTCCTTGCCTTTATAGCCTCGCAGGGTCTCGCTCTTCTCCTTGCCGATGATCTCCACCGCGTATCCGGCGGCGTGCAGGCGGTCGTAGGGGATCCGGAATTCGGAGTCCTCGTAGCCATTGGCCAGCAGACAGGCGATCTTGTGCGCCACTTTTTTTTCATTCATGACTGGTTCCTTTCCCCCTAGTGCGACGCGCGTTGCCCACCGATGCCGTCGGGACGGGCCACGATCCGCGCCATCGTGCTGGTCACGTCGCTCGACGAGATCGGCTTTGATGGTCCGGCCCCCAGCTCGGTGGCGCGCACCACGTCCGCCAGCGACAGGATCCCCCGCGCCTGGCCGTTGCCGTCCACCACGGGCAGCCGGCGCACCTGGTTGTCGCGCATCAGCTGCTCGGCCGTGGACAGGCTGTCGGTCTCCGTGACCGTGAAGACCCGCTTTGACATGGCGTCGGCGGCCCGAAAGGCGCTGGGCGCGACGTCCCGGTGCATGGCGGCCATGCAGATGTCGCGGTCCGTGATCATGCCGATGACTTTGTTGACTCCATCCACGACCGGCAGCGCGCCGCAGTCGCAATCCCACATCTTCCTGGCCGCGGTGGCCGCCGTGTCCTCGAGCCCCACCGTCGCCACGTCCTTCGTCATCAGATCTTTGATGGTCATTGCAGTCCTCCTCGTCGCACGAAACCTGTGGATCCAACCTGAGCCAGGCAAGCATCGTGTCAAGGGCGCCCCGCGCCGGTCCCTCACACGAATTCGTGGTTAGGTTTTTTGATGCGCGCCGCAACGGCGCTGAAAGGAACAACCACGATCATGAAGGCAACAAAAAAAACGCCCGCGCAATCTCGACAGGAGCGGCGGGTCCAACAGCAGGCACGGGGACGCTCCGACGACGGCCGCGCCTTCATTCCTGATCCGCAGGACGGGCCCGCCCGATCGTCCGACGATCTGGCCGAGCAGATGGCGGAGGAGTTCGTCAAGGCCGCCACCACCGGCGAGGATCCGGCGGAGGATCTTCTGGACGCCACCGTCCCCGAGGAGATCGGTGGGCCCTTCGTGGTCACCACCGCCTCCCAGGAGATGGCCATCAGCCCCGACGAGAGCAACCCGCTGGACGCCAAGCGTGAGCCGGTACCACGCGCGGTTTCCGGCCTGGTCATCAATCCCATCATCGAAGAGGAGGCCGACGAAGACGACGACGACAGCGATCCGGACGACGCCCGCACGCTGGGTGACCCCGCTCAACTGCGACCGGATTCGTGACCAGCGTGACGAACGGCGCGCGAGGCTGAGGCTAGGTGCGGTGACGCTTGCGCGTCGCCGCCGCGCGCTTGGCCGCCTGCGAACGGCCCTTCGCCCCCTTGGTGACGGCAGCCGCCTTCGCCGCTCGCGCGCGATCGACCGGCCCGCGCCGGGCCGCCGCGCTCTTCGCCTGGCGGCGCAAGGCCTTGGGAGAGGCGGCCTTTCGCGGCTCTCGCTGCAGAGCCGTCATGGCAGCCCGCTTGCGGCGCGGGGAAGGTGTCCGCGGTTGGCGTCGACCCTGGCCAGTCGCCAGCTCGCGCGCCGCGGAACGGCGCGTGCCCGCCGGCGCCTCGCCAGGCTCGGGCGGCTGCAAGGGCACGCCGGCGCGCCGGGCCTTGGAAAGACCGATGGCGATGGCCTGCTTGGTGTTGCGCGCGCCGTGGCGCCCTTCGCGAATGTGCTCCATCTCCTCGCGCACAAACTCGCCCGCCGCCGTGGACGGCTTTTTCCCTTCGGACAGATCGCGCCTGGCTTTGTCGACAGTCTCCTGGCTAGGCATGTCCCTGACCTCCCGCGCTCGACTGGTTTTCAGATCGCTTCAAATGCCGTTGGCGCCCACGCGTCGCTCGAGGCGGCGAACGCGCGCCAGGGCCCGGATCGACGTCGCCAGCGAAACGGCCAGCAACGCCACCGGGACGAAGGGAATGAGCGGAAAGAACGGCACGTCCTTGACGGTCCTGAGGTGTTTTCGCATGCCCAGCAACGTGCGCATGCGGCCCGCCCGCAGCAAGCGGCGCCGCGGGGGGGGCCACACAGTTCATGACCGCCCCTGATCAGCGAGACGCGGACGCGCGGGCCTCGTCATCCGTTCGGCTCGCGCGCGCCGCCACGCGCGCGGCCAGAGCGAGATCGCGACGAAGCAACTGGCGCAGTTCGCTGCGGCGTTCGTGGGTGGGCGCGCGCAGGATCGCCGAGGGATGAAAGGTGACCATCGTCGCGCCGGCGAACTGATCGAACTTGTTGAGGCTGGGGTCCAGCACCCGTCCCCGGTCGCGGGTGACACTGACCGCCGAGCCGAACAGCGTCGAGGCCGCAGTGGCGCCCAGCGCCACCAGGACGCGCGGGCGCACGATGGCGATCTCCTGGATCAGCCAGGGTTTGCAGGCCAGCACCTCGGTCGACGACGGCCGCTTGTGCAGTCTCCGCTTTCCTCGCTCCTCGAACTTGAAATGCTTGACGGCGTTGGTGAGGTAGACGTCCGGCCCCAGGCCGGCGTCGTCCATCACCGCTCGCAACAGCAAGCCGGCGGGGCCGACGAACGGATGGGCCCTGAGGTCTTCCAGATCGCCCGGCTGCTCGCCGACCAGCATGACCGAGGCATCCGGTGGTCCTTCGCCCCACACCGCGTGCGTGGCCTTTCGATACAGCGGGCAGGCGTGGCAGCCGCGGCAGGCTTCCTCGGCGGCGTCCAGGGCCGACTCCCGATGATGTAGATCGCTGCGAGCCAACACTGCTTTTCATGAGCACGGCCGTGGACTCTTGCAAGTCGATTTGCCGGACCCATCGTCTCCAGGCGCGGGCCAACATGAAGCCAGCCGATGAAACGCCGCCGCCCATTCTTCACGCCGCCGGATTGTCAGGCGGAGCGTCGCGAGAGTCCGCTGACGGGTCGGGCGCCGCACAATGGGATCTGCGGACCTTCGCCGGTCAGCCCATCGTCCTTGCCTTCTTGAACGATCGAGATGGGGACGATCGCCCCGGCCGGCGCGACGTGGGCCAGACGTCGCCGGCCGACCTGGCGCAAGGGCGCGCCGAGCTGCGCGGCCTGGGCGCGGTCTTGCTGCTGATCTCCCGGCGCGGCCTCTGGTCTTTTTCTCCCGACGACGAGCTGGAGATGTTCGCCCCGCCTGGTTCGCTGGCCGACGCCGAGCTGGCCGCGCTGCGGGCCTGGCTGGGACCTCCCCTTACAACCGACGCGCTCTTTGTCCTGGACGCCAGCCTGCACGTCGGGTTCGCGCGCAGCCTGCCCGCCCCGTCGGCCACGTTCGCCGCCATCGTCGACGCCCTGGCCGTGGCCGGGCGATCGCTGACGGCCGCCCGGGGTACGGCGTTCGCCCTCACCCGCCGGCAATTCGTGGTCAGCACGCTGATCGCCGCCTTCGCCGCCATGCTGGCCGATTCTTGCGCCTCGGCGCCCAGCGGTCAGCCCCAACCCCCGCAATCGACCAGCGACGAGCTGGTGATGTCGCTGAACATCAA
The DNA here is from genome assembly GCA_035577105.1 of Polyangia bacterium. Classification (GTDB taxonomy): domain Bacteria; phylum Myxococcota_A; class Polyangia; order Fen-1088; family Fen-1088; genus DATKEU01. The sequence continues at coordinate 1,724 of DATLVT010000279.1, read as the reverse complement.
CGGCAGCAAACGGACGGTCAAGGCCGACCCGCGCCTGACCCTCCTCGATGCCCTGCGCGAGCGCCTGGGACTGACCGGCACCAAGAAGGGATGCGACCAGGGCCAGTGCGGCGCCTGCACCGTGCTGGTCGGCGGCCGTCGCGTCAACGCTTGCCTGACCCTGGCGGTGATGGTTCAAGACGTCCCCATCACCACCATCGAAGGCGTCTCGCCCGACGGCGCGCTGACGCCGATGCAGGCGGCCTTTGTCAGCGAGGATGGGTTCCAGTGCGGATACTGCACCGCCGGGCAGATCATGAGCGCCCTGGGCCTGCGCGCCGAGCACCGGGCCCGCCACAAGGACGGCGCCCCCATCAGCGCCGACGACATCCGCGAGCAGATGAGCGGCAACATCTGTCGCTGCGGCGCCTATCCCAACATCGTCGCGGCCGTCAGCCGCGCCTGGAAGGAAACCTAGGCACAAGATGCGTCCCTTTCGCTATCTGCGCGCCACCGATTCAGCCACGGCCGTCGAGCAGGCTGCCAGCGTGGGCGCCGGCGCGGGCGCGGCCTTCATCGGCGGCGGCACCTGTCTGGTCGATCTGATGAAGCTGGACGTGCAGAACCCGGCCGTGTTGATCGACGTCAGCACGCTGGCTCCGGAGGTCGCCCGCGCCGGCGCCGGGATCGGCACGGGCGCCAGCACCATCGAAGAAACCACCGAGGGCCTGTTCATCGGCGCCCAGGCCCGCAACAGCGACGTGGCCCATCACCCGCTGGTGCAAAGCCGCTATCCGGTCCTGTCCGAGGCCCTGATGGCCGGCGCGTCGCCGCAGGTGCGAAACATGGCCACCGTCGGGGGCAACCTGATGCAGCGGACCCGCTGCGCCTATTTTCGCGACGTGGGGACCCCAGCCTGCAACAAGCGGACGCCCGGCTCGGGGTGCGCGGCGCAGGAAGGCTGGACACGCATGCACGCCGTGCTGGGCGGCAGCAACCAGTGCATCGCCGTGCACCCGTCGGACATGTGCGTGGCCCTGCTGGCCCTGGACGCCGTCGTTCACACGCGCCGCCGCCAGGGGGTCACCACGCGCGCCATCCCCATCGCCGAGCTGCACGTCGTCCCCGGCGAGCAGCCCCAGCGCGAGACCGTGCTGGAACCGGGCGAGCTGATCACGCACGTCACCCTACCGCCCTCCCCGTTCGCCGCACGCTCGCGATACGTGAAGGTTCGCGATCGGGCGTCGTTCGCGTTCGCCCTGGCGTCGGCGGCGGTGGCGCTGGACCTGCGCGGCGACGGCACCATCAAGGAGGCGCGCGTCGCCCTGGGCGGCGTGGCCACCAAACCGTGGCGCTGTCCCGAGGTGGAAAAGGCGCTGATCGGCCAGCACGCCACGCGCGCCACCTTCACCAAGGCCGCCGCTCTGGCCATGCAAGACGCCCGCACCACGCCCGACAACGCCTTCAAGGTGGCGCTGGGCCGCCGCACCATCGTGCGCGCCCTGGAACGAGCGGCGGGGGTGCCGGCGTGATCACGCGTCCCCAGACCGCCGTGGGCCGCGCGATGAGCCGCGTCGACGGACCGCTGAAGGTCACCGGCCGGGCGCAGTACGCGCCGGAGACGCCGGTGGCGAATGTCGGTTACGGCGTCATCGTCAGCGCCACGGCGGGCGTGGGACGCATCGCCAGCATCGACACCGCCACCGCCGAGCACGCGCCCGGCGTCTGGAAGGTGCTCACGCACA
>DATLVT010000278.1:0-5653 GCA_035577105.1 Polyangia bacterium | reverse complement strand
TCCTTCAGGTTGATCTCGGCGGGGCTGCCCGCCCCTTCGATGACGACCAGGTCGTACGCCGCGCGCAGGCGGGCCAGGCTCTCGGCGATGATGGCGCGAAACTCCGCCTTGTGGGCGTGGTACTCGGCCGGCGTGAGGCTGCCGATGGCCTTGCCCAGGATCACCACCTGCGATCGACCGGCCCCCTCCGGTTTCAGCAAGATCGGGTTCATGTCGACCGACAGCGGCGCCCCGGCCGCCTCCGCCTGTACCGCCTGGGCGCGTCCCAGCTCGCGGCCATCGGGCGTCACACAGGCGTTCAGGGACATGTTCTGCGATTTGAACGGCGCCACGCGCACGCCGTCGCGGCGAAACAGCCGGCACAGCGCGGTGACCAGCAGACTCTTTCCCACCGACGACGCCGTCCCCTGCACCATCAGCGCGCGGGCGCCGGCAGCGGTCCCCGCCGTCGTGGCTGTCATGGTTTCGTTGGCCGCCGCTGTTCGAACCAGGCCAGCCGCGCCCGCAGACGGACCACCTCGCCGATGATCAGCAAGCCCGGCGGACGCGGCGGCGGTGGCGCCGTGATTCGATCGGCCAGGTCGGCGACGGTGCCCACCACCACCTCCTGCGCCGCCGTGGTGGCGGAGGCGACGTAGGCGGCCGGCGTGTCGGCGGCAAAACCTTCCTTGATGAGGCGCTGCAACGTCGGCCGCACGCGACGGGCGGCCATGTACAGCACCAGCGTGCGGTCAGCGGACGGCGACGTGCCCGGCGTGCGCGGCGCCACCAGCACGGCCGATTCTTCGCCGGTGGCGGCGTCGTCGGCCTCGTGGCCGGTGGTCAGCAGCACGCCCGCCGAGACATGGCGGTGGGTCAGCGGGATCCCCGCGTAGACGGCCGCGCCCAGCGCCGCCGAGATGCCCGGGACGATCTCGAAGGGGATGCCGTTCTCCACCAGAACCTCGGCCTCCTCGCCGCCGCGCCCGAAGATCAGCGGATCACCCGACTTCAGGCGCACCACGCGCAGCCCGCGACGCGCCCGCTCCAGGACGTCGGGGTGCAGCCGGTAATCGATCCGCCCCGAACCTTGCCGACGCCCCACCGCCAGGCGTTCAGCGGACGGCGGGGCCAGCGCCAGGATCTCCGGCGACACCAGCTCGTCGTGGGCCACCACGTCGGCCGTGCGCAGCAGCTCGGCCGCGCGCAAGGTCAGCAAGCCGGGATCGCCTGGTCCCGCGCCCACCAGGTAGACGATGCCAACACCGGGGCGCCCTTCGCTGCCGCTCACGACCACTCCTGCCGGCCTTCTTTAGCCAGAACGCCCGTCGTGTCAAGACGGCGGCGTGGCAAACTAGGAAGCGCGGAAGCGCGCGCGATGACCATGATGGCAACCAGCTCGATGGCCGAGACACAGCAGGCGACGCCGCCGCCCTGGCTGGGTCGGTCGCGCTGGGCCCTGCTGGCCGACATCGTCGGTGGCTGGCGGCAGGCCCGCGATCGACTGGTCCTGGTGGCGTCGTTCTTCGCCACGCTCTTCCGCCCCTCGCGGGTGCGGGCGCGCCTGCAGCGCCTGCGCGGGCTGGGGCACATCGACGTCGTGCCGACCACGGCCCAGCTGCTGGTGGCGGCGCGCGATCAGATGATGCTGGGGGCGGCGGTCGAGACCAAGCTGTTCTACGAGAGCCAGGGCATCCCGTGGGTCTTTCACAACGTGCGGCGTTTTCTGTCCAACCCGGCGACGATGATCGATCCCACCGGCCTGTTCTCTCACCGCGACGCCATCATCCACCACGTGCTGCAGACCTTTCACCGCCACCCGGTCTACGACCTGGTGCTGCTGCGCGCGTTTCCCGACGGCGTCGATCAGATGGTCCAGCAGACCGAGGAGATCCTGGCCGGCACGCACCCGCACCAGCGCGCCCTGACCTCGCTGATCGAAGACGGCGCCTACTATCCGCGGCTGCTGCGTGACGTGCGGCAGTTCCGCGACGACCCGCACGTGGCGACGCTGCCCATCCCCGTCGATCTGGTGCGCGACGGGCGCCTGATGCTGGCCATGGATCAGTTCAAGGACCTGCGCGGCTACACGAACTACGCCGCCCGCCTGGCCGTGGGCCCGGGCGCCGCCGCCCGCGCCTGGCTGACCACCGCCTTCAACGTCACGCTGGGCGCCCTGTTGCACGTCAGGCTGGGCCCCTCGCACATCAGCGTCGAGGCCTGTGACGCCCCGCTGGTGGCCCGGCACATACCGACGGCGGTGTGATATTCAGACCGGCCATGCGCTGGAGCATCGGCTGGTTCGGGGTCAAGGACCTCTTCACCATGATCAACCTGCTGGGCGGGGTCATGGGCATCTACTACGCCGCCCTGGGCAACCCGGTCTGGGCCGGCTACGCCATCCTGGCCGGCTATTTTTTCGGCGACGCCCTTGACGGCGTGGTGGCGCGCGCCACCAACACCGGCAACAAGTTCGGCGCCGAGTTCGACTCCGCCGCCGACCATGTCGGCCAGGGCATCGCCCCCGCCGTGGTGGTGTGGTCAGCCTACCGGCTGGGTGGTCACGATCTGATGGGCCTCCTGCTGATGGCCGCGCTCATCAGCACCGCCTCCATCCGTCAGGCCCGGTTCAACGTCGCCGAGTTCAACGCCCCCCTGACCTATCTGGGCCTGCCCCGCACCATCAGCGGCTTCATCGCCCTCGCCTATCCCAACGCCGTGCTGTTTCACGCCCTGCCCTTCGCCTACGAAGGGGGCATCGTGGTCATCGGCCTGATGGCCGTCCTCAACCTGGTCCCCATCCCGTACATGACCCATCGGGGCAAACGAAAGATGCAGACCTGGGTCAAGGTCCTGGTGATCAGCTTCCTCATCATCCCCATCGCCCTGTTCTTCGTGGCCCGCCCCTACACCTTCGACGCCATCTTCATCTATGGGTTCGGCTATGCCTGCGCCGGCTGGATCCCCATCCTGCCGGAAGAACGAAAGTCCTTTTACGACGCCTACCGCCGCTGGGCCGCGCAGGTGGCGACCCTGAAATAACCGCGCCGCCAGCGCCGCTGCTGGCGCAGTTGACATCCTCGGCGGGCGGCGCTAGCTAATGAAGCACTCGGGCGTTTAACTCAGCGGAAGAGTGCGACCTTCACACGGTCGAAGTCGCAGGTTCAATCCCTGCAACGCCCACAAAGAAAAGCGCTGGCGTCGACGGGATTCCCGGACCGATCGATAACCGGCAGGACCGCCGACACGGACGAAAATGCTCTGGTTCGTGGGCAAGTAACGGTGCGCGCTTGACAGCTTGTTAACACGCAGCGTATGCAAGCAGACCATTTAGCCGTCTAGCGGTTCACAGACCCGGAGGTCTTCGATGATCGACGCTCAGGCTCAACGTTTGCCCGGAAGCAGCACCGCTTTCGCCCCCGAAGAGAAACGGGTCATCTTTGCTTCGTCTCTCGGAACAGTCTTCGAGTGGTACGACTTTTATCTGTACGCGACGCTGGCGCCGTTCTTTGCGGCGCTGTTCTTCCCCAAGGGGAATGACACGGCGGCGCTGCTGTCCAGCTTTGCGACCTACGCGGCGGGATTCCTGGTCCGCCCGTTCGGCGCGCTGGTGTTCGGACGCATCGGCGATCTGGTCGGCCGCAAGTACACCTTCCTTGTCACCATCGTGGTCATGGGCGCGTCGACGTTTGCCGTCGGTCTGCTGCCCACGTTCTCGACCATCGGCTGGCTGGCGCCCGTCATCCTGGTGACCTTGCGCCTGCTGCAGGGGCTGGCGCTGGGGGGCGAGTACGGTGGCGCGGCCACGTACGTCGCCGAGCACGCGCCGGAGAACCGGCGCGGCGCCGACACCAGCTGGATCCAGACGACGGCCACCCTGGGCTTCTTCCTGGCCCTGGCGGTGATCCTGCTGTGCCGGATCAACATGAGCAAGGAGGCCTTCGCGCAGTGGGGCTGGCGCATCCCGTTCGGCCTCTCCATGGTGCTGCTGCTCTTCTCGGTCTACATCCGCCTCAAGCTGGAAGAGTCGCCGGTCTTCAAGAAGATCAAGGCGGAGGGCAAGACCTCCAAGGCGCCGCTGACGGAGAGCTTTGGCAACTGGAAGAACGGCAAGATCGTCCTTCTGGCCTTGCTGGGGGCGACGGCCGGTCAGGGCGTGGTCTGGTACACGGGGCAGTTCTACGCCCTGTTCTTCCTGACCATCTCGCTGAAGCTGGACTATCAGACCGCGTACATCATGATCGCGATCTCGCTGCTGATCGGCACGCCGTTCTTCGTCATCTTTGGCCGCCTGTCGGATCGCATCGGCCGCAAGAACATCATCATGGCCGGATGCCTCCTGGGCGCCCTGCTTTACTTCCCGCTGTTCAAGGGCCTGACCCACTTCGTGAATCCGGAGCTGGAAGAGGCCTCTGCCAAGACCCCCATCTCGGTGGCGGCCAACGACTGCAACTTTCACGTCTTCGTCGGGCCGTGGTCCAAGTTCAGCGACTGCGACAAGGCCAAGGACTTCCTGACCAAGGCCGGGATCTCGTTCACCTCCCTGCCCGGGGTCGAAGGGGAAAAGGTGGTCGCAAAGATCGGCGATACCGAGATCAAGGGCTGGGACGAGCCCAAGTACAAGGCGGCGGTGAAGGCCGCCGGTTTCCCGGCGGCGGCCAATCCGGCCAAGATCAACTACGTCGCCGCCGAGGCGATCCTGGTCTTGATGGTCCTTCTGGTCACGATGGTCTACGGCCCGATCGCCGCCTTCCTGGTCGAGCTGTTCCCCGCCAACATCCGTTACACGTCGATGTCGCTGCCCTATCACATCGGCAACGGCTGGTTCGGCGGCATGCTGCCCCTGCTGGCCACCGCCATGGTTGCCGCCTCGGGCAACATCTATTACGGCCTGTGGTACCCGGTGGTGGTGGCGGCGATGACCCTGGTCATCGGCACCCTGTTCCTGCGCGAGACCAAGGACCACAAGGTCCGCGTCGACCTGGTCTAGGGCGCCTCGACTTCGGGTTTGGGGAGGGGCCCTGCCGGCCCTTCCACGAACTCTGATATTCTGCGGCCGTCCATGGTCGGCCGACCGCTCGTCCGTGCCGCGTCGATCGCTCTCACCTGGGCGGCGTTCGGCTGCTCGCCTGGATCGATCGGCGGCGTCGGTCCGCACGATGCAGCGAGCGCCAGCGCCCCGGACGTGGCGTCGTCTGCCCAGGACGTGTCGGGCGGCGGCGCGGTCGACCTGTTCACCGCCGAGGCGTCGCGTCCGGATACGGTCGTCGACGGCCTGGTCAGCGACGCCCCCGACCCGATCGCGCGGCCCTGCGCGCCAGCCGGGAACGTGGTCACCTGGGCGAACGGCAAGGTCCGCGTCGACTACGACCTGGCCGCCGGCAGCGCCTCGTTTTTCTATGACGGCGCCCGGAAGGTGGCGAACTTTTACGCCGGCGTCCAGCTGGCGACGTACACGACCACCACGATGTACCGGACGCGCAGCTGTGAGGTCCGCGGCAACCAGGCGGTGGTCACCAGCACGGCCCCCGGCCTGCCCACCATCGAACAGTCTTTCGTGCTGGACGGTGGCAACAAGTTTCTGGCGCGGGCCACCGTTCTCGGCGACGCCCTGGCCACGAACTGGATCTCCCCGGTGGTGATGGACACGCCTGGAGGCGTCGACGTGGGCAGC
>DATLVT010000277.1:0-2667 GCA_035577105.1 Polyangia bacterium | reverse complement strand
TGCGCAAGTTCGAGCTGGAGCTGAAGACCGGACAGATGGCCATCGGCCCGGAGGTCGCCGGCACGCGCCGCTTCTTCATCACCCCCAGGTTCATCGACGCCCTGCCCGGCCGTTTTCAAAACAGCCTGATCTACGTGGGCGCCTGCCGCAGCTTCTGGAACGGCGAGTTCGCCGCCGCGTTCCTGCGCAAGGGCGCCGCCGCCTACTTCGGTTACTCCGACATGGTCAAGAGCGCCTTCGCCTACCAGACCGGCAAGGCGTTCTTGCAATGTCTCCTCGACGGTCGCAACGACGACGGGTCCAACAAGAGCACCGCCGACTGTTTCGCCGCCGACCAGCACGACGACGGCTCGGGCGACGAAAAGCGCGCGGTGCAGTGGCCGGTATCGGCCAGCTATGGCAACAAGCTGCCCGCCCCCGTGCCGGTGATTCACCGCCCCGCCTATTTCAAGATGCTGGCCCGCCAGCCAGTCACCATCGCCTCGGTGGCCAGCCTGCGCAATGGCGGCTTCGAAGAGGTCGATCGCGGCAACGCCGCCAGCCCGCAATCGACGGCCTGGCTCAGCCACGGCGACGCCCGCGTCATGTCCAAGCTGGGCGGTTACAACCCCACCGAGGGGACCAAGATGGGCCTCATCTCGACCGGCCTTGGCTTCACCCAGACCAACGGCGAGCTGTACCAGACCTTCTGCGTGCCGGCCGGCACCACCCAGCTCAGCTATGACTGGAACTTCATCTCGGCCGAGTTCAAGTCCTACTGCAACGATCCCAAGTACCAGGACAACCTGAAGGTGACGATCGAAGAGACCGACGCCGCCGGCGCCACCACGGTGCTGCAGGCGATGAAGATCGACGACCTGTGCGCCACCGTCGTCGATTCGCTGTTCAAGGTCCCCGACTATGGCTACATCGACATGGACGGCAAGTCGTACGCGACGGGGTGGAAACACTTTGGCCCGTTCGACGTCTCGAAGTGGGCGGGCGCCCCCAGCAACATCACGCTGCGCTTTTCGCTGAACGATCTCGGCGACAGCCTCTACGACACCGTCGTCCTGCTGGACAACATCACCCTGCAGTGACGGGCGCCGGCGCGGGCGCGCGCAGCGCTTCGATGATCCGCGCCGTCAGGCGTTTCATCACGAAGCTCTTCTCGGGGACGATGTCGACCCGCACCCCGTGGGCCTGCAGCGCCTCCACGGCGATGGGGCCGATGGCCGCCACCCGCACGCGCGCCATCCCGGCCTCCAGCGCCGCCTGACAGTCGCGCTCCCTGGCCACCTGCCACAGGCGATCGATCTGCGCCGCGCTGGTGAAGGCGATGGCGTCCACGCGTCCCGCTTGCATGCCGGCGATGACGTCACAGACGCGCTGGTCGTCGCTGGCCGGCGCATAGATGTAAGGCATGACCGTGTGGACCTCGGCGCCCGCCGCGGTCAGAAAATCGACCAGCGGCCGGTTCGGCTCCTGCCCGTACAGCTGCAGGCCCACGCGCCGCCTGTGAAGATCCAGCGCCGACAGCTCGGCCATGATCCCTTGCGACGTGGGGACCGCCGCCGGGAGATCAGAAGACATGTCGATCTCGTGCAGCGCCCGCGCCGGCTTCGGCCCGCGCGTGATCTTGCGAACCCGGGCCAGCGCCTCCAGCACCGCCGGGCGCCGGCCAGTGCGCTCGGCCAGCGACAGCAGGCGCCGCAGCCCCTCGCCGGTCAGCAAGATCAGATCGTCGAACTGCCCCGCGGCCAGGCGATCCAGCCAGGCTTCGACCGGCGCGCTGTCGGGCGTGTCCAGAATCGCCACCATCGGACAGCGCAAGGCCGTCGCCCCCGCCTCCTCCAGCAGCTGGGCCAGACGATCCAGCTCGCGCGTCTCCGGCAGGGCGATGGTGCGGCCCACCAGCGGGCGATCGGAAGCGCCCGCCGAACCGCCCGGGGAACCACCGCCGGCGGGACCGTCGGTCGTCGTGGTCAAGGTTTCTCCTCGACGGTGCTGGGGGGCGGCGCCGTGAACGTCACCTTCACCGCCCGCTCGGCACCGTCGCGTCGCACGCCCAGCGTGGTCTGATCGCCCGGCTTGAACGTCGACAAGATCTCCATGTACTCCTCGATGTCGCCCACCGGTTTGCCACCCATCGATTCGATGACGTCGCCGGCCAGCAACCCGGCCGCCGCGCCCGGCCCGCCCGGCATCACCGCGCTGACGCGCAGACCGGCCCCCTCCGCCTGATAGTCCGGCATCACCCCCAGCCGCACCGACGACCCGTGCGCCGACCCGGACGCCCCGCCGCGCGTCCACGCCGGCGCCACGAAGGCCAGCGGCGCAGGGCGATCGGCCACCAGGCGCGCCACCCGGAAGGCCAGCCGCGCCACCTTGACCAGACCGTCGGCGTTGACCTTGTCCCAGGTGTCGCTGACCCGGTGATAGTCGCTGTGCATGCCGGTGAACAGGAACAGCGCCGGCACGTCCTTCTTCAGGAACGAGGCGTGGTCGCTGTTGCCGACCACCCGCTTGGGAAACGTCAGCACCAGGTGATCGGAGCCGGCGATGTTCGCCGCGTTGACCGTCTCCTCCCACTGCGGCGACGTGGGCGCGCCGCCGATCTCCAGGGCGTCGTTGTTGAGGCGCCCGACCATGTCCAGGTTGATCATCGCCACCACCTTGCGCACCCCC
>DATLVT010000276.1:0-2969 GCA_035577105.1 Polyangia bacterium | reverse complement strand
CAGGTCGATGATCGGCCCTGGCCGCTGGTGGGCGTCCGCAGTCAACCGATGACCACCGATACCTTCAAGCTCGACTTCTCCGCGCCTCCCCCGCCCGAGATGATCCGCCACATTCCGTCGGCCACCGATCCCACCGTGTCGGTGGCCGCTTTTGCCTTCGCCGAGATCGTCGCCTTCGACGACGCCGACAACGACGGGACCTTCCACGTGGGCTCCCTCGCCACCGGCTCACGGATGGTCGGTCCCGACGCCTACCGGGGCACGGCGCCCATGCATGCGATCTTCTATGTCCAGCAGGCGCACCCACCGCCGCTGATCCCTGAGCTGGATCGGGTCCTGAGCGCGTCGGTCGGATACCACCTGGCGATGGCGGATTGCGATCCGTCAACCACCGATGGGCAATTCACCCAGGCAACGCAAGGCGAGCAGTTTCGGATCGCGCTCGGACCCGCGCAGGCCATGCTGCCCGAAAGCCGGGTGTGTCTCCTCTCGCATGTCCTGCCACTGACGCCGTAACGAAAGAGCCGCCGGTCGTTCACGGCCCGCTGGTGTCGGCGCCGAGCTCGGCCTGGATCTCGTCGATCAGGAGGCTGCCGATGTTGTGGGCCGTCAGGTCGCGGCCCCGCAGCTGACCGCTTTGACCGTGAAACCAGTTCCACTCGACAAACTTGGTCAGCGACCCCAGCTCCATCTGCACGTGCGACACGGTGTTTCCCCTGGCGAAAGGCCCCAGCGCCAGCAGCGGAACGCGCGGGCCATAAGGAACCCGATCGACGTTCGAATGCGGCGGCGAGACGTGATCATAAAATCCGCCCCCCGTGAAATAGGCCAACAGCACCAGGGTCTCGTCTTTGTATCGACTTGAACCAAGGACGCTGTCCACCATGGACTTGATCAATCTGATTCCGTCCGCCGCTCTTCCCGAACCCGGGTTTTCATTGAGTCCGGCCGGCGCGATCACCGCGCTCACCGGCGCCAGTTCCTCAAAGGTGACATCGTGAGTGAACTCGTCGAGGAAGCGCAGGTGCGACCAGTGACCGTCGTAGTAGATGGGCGGGACTTGACCCTGGGTGTCCCGGTCCGGATCGCTCAGATAAAGGGCCCACGGCACGTTTTTCTCCGCCAGCTGGGAGGTGATCTGTTCGCCCGATTCTCCGGTGACCCCCAGGCCGAAACCGCCGTGAGCCAGAAACAGAAAGTTGATCTCCGCCGAGCCTTGAAATGATTGGAAGAAGCGATCCGCCAGCGCGCCGCCGCTGGCGAAGGCGCGGTACGTGCTGACGTCCACCACGTCGGGTCCGGGCGCCGCCGGCACCGCGCAGGCGAAGTTCCGGGGATCACCGCACCCGGGCAACGTTGATGTCACGAAGTGATCCATCCTCCCCTGATCGATCTCGTCGGCGAGACAATCTCCGCCGGCCGACGGTACGAATTCGGGGCTCTGCAGATCGATCGGATGACAGCCGCCCGTCGCACCGTCGGTCGTGTCGGGCATCGCCTCGCAGCACGCCGGGCCGTCGGTACACGCGGGATCGGATCCCGGGGGCGCCTGGCAGTGCTGGCCAAAATAGGTATCGAACGAACGCCCGTCCTGCAGCAGAAGAACCACCCGCTTGATGGGGGAGGTGGTGGGTGGCGGCCAGCCGTGGGGCAACGATGTGAGGCCTTTGAATGTGCCTCGGCTGATCGGCGGCCCGCTCAGCGGATCGGGCATCCGGGGATCGAACGCCCGCAGATCAAGCTCGCCGGTCTGCCGGTTCCAGATCAGGATCTTTCCGGCGTCGATCACCATGATCTGATGATCAATGCCGAGATCGCTCCACGTCCCCGTCGACAGGGGCTGCGCGCTGATGGGATTACCGGGCGCGCCCGTCAGGTCGAAACCCCAGACCCGAAACGCGCCAGTCAGCGGCACCCACTCCAGCAGGCGGCCGTCGCCCAGCGCGGCCCACTGGTGACCGCGGCGGAAGACGTCCAGCGTTCCGTTGAACGGTGTCTCGGGCAAGGGATCGGTGTCTTCGTGGGCGTGATCGATCAGCAAGACCCGAAACGCCCCGTTGCCCGGCGTCCACTCGAGCAGGTGGTCGTCGTCGATGGCCAGAAAATCGCGGCCGGCCAGTTCACGGCCAAGCGAGAACTGATTGATGCGAAACGGGAGCGGCGCGCTGAGCCCCTGGGCGTTGAGGTCGACAGACCAGATCTCGCTGCTGGCGTCTCGCTGGTCGTACTTCAACAATCGCGAGTGACCCAGGCCGACCAGAAGGCGATTCGAAAGCGTCGGCCAGAAATTGGCCGTCGTGGGCGCGAAGGTGCCATCCGCTCCCAGCGACCACAACCGCACGTCGCCCGTATGACTGACCCAGCTGATGAAGTGCCCCCCGCCGACGGGCACCAGCTCGCGCCACCATTGTTCGACCGAACCGCACAGCTGCTCTTCTTGCTGCTCATAACGGGCCACCAATCGCTCGATGTCCGAGCAGCCGGCCGCAGGAGGGCCAAGGCTGTCCGGCGCAGACGGCGTCGCCGGGCCCGTCGCGCCACAACCAACCCAAAGTCCGGCCCCCAGGACCCACAAGCGAACATGTGCAAGGCTCATCGTTTGCTGCCGCTCCTGACTAGCATGGCGATCGTCGCTTCTGCCATGCGAATTCGCCCGGCGTCCCTCGGGGCTGCGGTTGCTCGCGGCGCCACCGTGGGCCCAGATTCCACACCAGCGTCTGCGGTTGAGGTCGGGCAGTGTTAAGAATACGCCCCATGATCTGCCTGTCCGGCTGGGGGGCAAACCTGCGCGCCGACTGCGTGCTCGTCGAGCCCGAGACGGCGGCGGAGGTCGAGCGGCGCCTTGATCGCGCCGGCACGATCGCGCGCGGCCTCGGCCGCAGCTACGGCGACGCCGCGCTCAACGGCGGTGGGCAGGTGCTGGGCCTCGGCAAGGTCGATCGCTATGTCGCGTTCGACGAGCGCACCGG
>DATLVT010000275.1:0-4509 GCA_035577105.1 Polyangia bacterium | reverse complement strand
GCGTATCCCCACACCAGGTCCATGGCCAGCGCCGCGATCCCGAAGCAGAGAAATTTTCCGAACAGCGGGATCAGATAGTCGGGGACGTGCAAAAACGAGTGGCGCGCGGGCACCGCGTTCAGAAGCGGGATCAGCACGCAGCCAAGAAAGGCCGCGACCGCCACCGCGATCCAGGCCCGTCCCGAATGAAGCTGGCGCAATCTCTCGCGCACGGCGGCCAGCCTCTCATGCTTCGGTGACGATGTGGAACGCTCTGCTGACAGTATTTGACCGGTCCCGGAGACCTCACCGCTGGACGCCACGCTTTACGCCTCCACCCGTCCTTTGATGGCGAACAGCCCCTGGGGCCGACGTTGGATGAACATGATGATCAGGACCAGCACGGCGATCTTCCCCGACACCGCGCCGAAGGCCGGCTCGATCAGCTTGTTCAGCACGCCCAGCCCCAGCGCGGCGGCGACGGCGCCGGCCAGACGCCCCACGCCGCCCAGGACGACGACCATGAACGAATCGATGATGTAGCCCTGACCCAGCTCGGGCCCGACGTTGCCCAGCTGCGACAGCGCCACGCCGCCCAGGCCGGCGATGCCGGAGCCAAGGCCGAACATCCAGGCGTCGATGCGCGCCGTGGAGATGCCCATGCACGCCGCCATGCCGCGGTTCTGGGTCACCGCGCGCACCTGCAGCCCCAGGCGCGTCCGCTGCAACAGAAACCAGACGCCGAAGGCGACCACGATGACGAACACCACCACCCCGATGCGGTTGTAGGGCAGCACCAACCCGTGGGCCAGCTCGACGCCGCCGGCCAGCCAGCTGGGATTGGCCACCGCCACGTTCTGCGCCCCGAAGATCAGGCGCACGGTCTGGATCAAGATGAGGCTGATGCCCCAGGTGGCCAGCAAGGTCTCCAGCGGACGGCCGTACAGGTGCCGGATCACCGTGCGCTCCAGCAGCACGCCCACCAGCACGGTGACCACGAAGGCGACCGGGATGGCCGCCACCAGATAAAAGCGCAGCGCCCCCGGCGCGTACGCCTGGAAGAAAGACTGCACGGAATAAGTCGCGTAGGCGCCCAGCATCAGCATCTCGCCGTGGGCCATGTTGATGACGCCCAGCAGGCCAAAGGTGACGGCCAAGCCCAGCGCCGCGAACAGCAGGACGCTGGCCAGGCTGAACCCGTACACCAGGTTGCCGACCATGCTGATCATCCCCTCGCGGCCCTGCACGGCGTCCACGGCGCGCTTGGCGGCGGCCCGCACCTTGGGATCGCTGTCGCCGCCGGTGGCCTGCATCATGCGCCGCAGATCGACCAGGAACATGTTGTTGCCCGACCGCTCGATGATCTCCACGGCGCTGATGCGCGTGTTGGCGTCGGGGCTTTGCAGATCGACACGGGCCAGGGCCAGAGACAGGGCCTCGTGCACGCCACGGTCTTTTTCGCGTAGCAGCGCCTTGCGCAGCAGCAGCGACGCCTCCTGCGAACCACCCTTGGCCAGCTCCTCGGCGGCGGCCAGGCGCACAGCGGTGCGCTGCGAGCCCAGCTGCAGCTGCGCCAGCACCGGCGCGGCCACGCGCCGGATGTCGTTGCTGACCTCCACCTCCTTGGCCTCGCCGCTGGGCTGCGGGGACAGCGGCTTTTCGCTGATCGGATCGACCAGCTGTCGGTGACTTCCGTCCCAGATCAAGGCGCGCCCACCGGGACCGATCCGAAGTCGGTCGTCGGTGAGCGCTTCCAGTGCCGGAACCGCGCGCGGATCGTCGAGGGCCGCCAGCTGGGCGATGCTCTGGTTGATCCCGTCCTCGGATGACGCCGTCAACCCTTGCACGGCGTCTTCCAGTGCTCCGGCGCGGGCAGGCGAACTGATGACGACTGTGAGCAGCAACCCCCCCCCGAGCGCTGCTCCTAGCCGTGTCAGTCCTCCCGCCCGCGCCGTGCCCCGACTCTTTGGACCGCGCACGTTCCGTCTCACTGCTTCGCCGCGACCTCGGCAGGCGACCCAAACTTGGGCGCGGTGCAGTTGCCGCAGACCCACGGATAGGTCCAGTCGGCGACCTTCTTTGCGCTGTCCGGAATGAATGGGCTCCACGCCTGCGCGCGGATCGGCCCGTCGGTCTTCCACACCACGTGGAACTGGCCGTCGCCCTTGACCTCGCCGATGAACACCGGCTTGTGCAGGTGGTGGTTCTTGGCGTCCATCTCGATGTCAAAGCCAGAGGGCGCCTTGAAGTGCTGGTACCCGATGGCCTGGCGAACCGCATCGACGTTGGTGGACCTGGCCTGCTCGACGGCCTGGGCCCACATGTGAATGCCGATGTACGTGGCCTCCATGGGGTCGTTGGTGACGCGCTTGTCGCCGCCCGGCAGGTTGTTGGCCTTGACGTACGCCATCCACTTGTCGATGAACGCCTTGTTGCCGGGCGTCGGGATCGACATGAAGTAGTTCCAGGCCGCCAGGTGGCCGACCAGCGGCTTGGTGTCGATGCCGCGCAGCTCCTCTTCACCGACGGAGAAGGCCACCACCGGGATGTCGGAGGCCTTGAGGCCCTGGTTGGCCAGCTCCTTGTAGAACGGCACGTTCGAGTCGCCGTTGATGGTGGAGATGACCGCGGTGCGCTTGCCGGCGGCGAACTTCTTCACGTCGGCCACGATGGTCTGGTAGTCGCTGTGACCGAAGGGGGTGTACTTCTCCATGATGTCTTCGTCGGCGATCTGCTTCGAGTGCAGGAAGTAGCGCAGGATCTTGTTGGTGGTGCGCGGGTAGACATAGTCGGTGCCCAGCAGGACGAAGCGCTTGGCGTTGCCGCCCTTCTTGCCCATCAGGTACTCGACGGCCGGGATGGCCTGCTGGTTGGGCGCCGCGCCGGTGTAAAAGACGTTGAACGACGACTCTTCGCCCTCGTACTGCACCGGGTAGAAGAGCAAGCCGTTCAGCTCTTCATACACAGGCAGCACCGACTTGCGCGAGACCGACGTCCAGCAGCCGAAGGTGACGGCCACCTTCTGGTTCTGGATCAGGTCACGCGCCTTCTCGGCGAACAGCGGCCAGTTGGACGCCGGATCGACGACGACCGCCTCTAGCTTGCGGCCCATGACGCCGCCGGCGGCGTTGATCTCCTCGATGGTCATCAGCGCCACGTCCTTCAGCGACGTCTCGCTGATGGCCATGGTGCCGGACAGCGAGTGCAGGATGCCGACCTTGATCGGCCCGGTGTCGGCCGCCTCCGCCTTGGCAGGTGCCGCCGGGGCCGCCGGAGCAGCCGCCGCCGGCTCCGCCGGTTTTGGTGGCTCGCTCTTTTCGCAAGCCATCAACGTTCCCAGCGAACTGATCGCTATCACCCCAAAGAAAGACACGCGCATTTTCTTGGCCTCCCGTCTGTCGATTGTTTGATTGAGCATTTCGTTGATTTCGCGCCGCCTCTTAGAAGAAGATCGCCTGCGCGCCCAGCTGGATCGAGTTGGCGGTCAACGCGTCGTTGATCTTGGTGTGGCTGTAAGTGACGTTGACCCGCAGCGCGGGGCCCTTGATGAGATACGACAGCGCTGCGTCGATGTTCCACGGATTCGTGCCGGTGCCGGCTTTGATCTTCTCCCACTGGTAGCGGACCATCGGCTGCAGGTTGCCGACCCCGATGGTGGGGGTGGCGTACGCGGCCAGCACGTAGAGCATGTCGCTGATATTTCCGTCGAGGACGTTGTAGTGGTAGTAAGCGCCCTCGGCGGTGACGAAGCCGCCGCCCGGAATCTTCTTTTCGAAGAGGACGTCGGCGTTGATGTCAGCCCAGGACTTGTCCTCCATCATCATCGTCGTCGGGTTCGTCCCCGAACTCCCGTGCTTCTGGAACTGCGCGCCCACGCCGATCGTCAGCAGGTCCTTGTCGCCGAAATAGCTGCCGTTGCCCCAGAAGCCTGGCTCTGGATCCAGCAGGGCCAGCCGCAATCGCCCCGAGAAGAGCGGGCTGACGGCGACGTTGGCGTTGTCGAAGACGCCGGCCAGGTACGTCAGCATGCCGCCGGCGATGTCGCCCCAGACGACGACGCCGTTGTTGCGTCCGAACGGTCCCTCCTGCGGGGCCGAGACGCCCGCGAAGAAGCCGGGATAGTTCCAGGGGATCATGAAGAACGGACCCGAGGCGTTCGCGCGGTCGACGGGAACCAGCAGGTGACCGCCCCACACGTGAAACTCGTCCATGAAGTCGAAGGAGATGATGGCGTCCTCGACCGCGACGTAGCTTCCCTTTTCTGTGGCGCCGTCACCCGGCTGGTTGAAGAGGCTCTTCATGTTGGAGACGAGGTTCAGGGTGACGCCCACCTTCTTGTGAATCTTGCCGCCGGCGTGCAGCTCGATGAGCGCGTTGTCCATGTGCCAGTCGTTCACCTTGCTCTGGTCGGTCCCCTGAAAGATTCCCGACACGCGCGTCCAGGCGCCAACGTCGATCGGCGGCAGCACGTCGGGACGGGTGGCGGGCATGGTCTCCGTCGCGGTGGGCGGCTTGGTCTCGGTGATGACC
>DATLVT010000274.1:0-2998 GCA_035577105.1 Polyangia bacterium | reverse complement strand
CCACAATCGAAAACGGGTCTCCTGGCTGAAGTTGGCCTGGGTGAACTTGGCCACGATCTGGCTGGCGCCCAGACTGAGCGCCACCATGGCGATGAGGCCGCTCAGGAGCGCGACAACGAACCAGGGCCGCCGCGGCGCGGGCGCACCTTCTTCCTGGCTGGCGCGCCGATAAAGCCCGACGAAGAGGGCCGAGGAGATGGCCAGGGCCAGCACTCCGCCGCGAGACAATGTCCCCAGCGCGCCCGCCACCAGAAACACGCCGGCCGCCGTCCAGCCCACGCGGCTGATGATGCTGGACTTGGCGAAGGCCAGCGCGAGAGCAGCGAAGCACCCCAGCTCCAGAAACTGAGCCGTGTGGTTGGGATTGATGAACGGGCCATTCAAGATGCCGCGGCTGGCGTGAAAGGCGCCATAGATGCGCTCTTCACCCAGGATCCGGTGACCGACGCCAATCACCACGGCCGCGACGCCGGACAGGACGACCGCGCGCAGGAACCAATATCGAAAGGAACGCCCCGACATCAGGTGCGCCGCGATGATGACGGTGGCCATGGCCGCCGCCGCCTGTCCGAGCGCCAGCCAGGTGGCCGGCGGATCCAGGCTGAGCGGCCGAAAGCTGCGAGGTGCCGCCTCGATGAGCTCGGCCGCAGCCGGGTCCAGACGGTTGACGATCGCGGAGGGCAGCGGAACGCTCTGCAGAAAAGGGATGGAAAGAAAGACGATGAGCGGCGCGGCGGCAGCGGCTGAAATCCGAATGGGAACGCCGCTGCTCAGCTCGGCGGCGATCACAGATCCCAGCGACAGGAGGACCAGAACAAAGACCGCGATCTCGGTCGAGCGGTGCACTCCGCCGGTGGCCAGAGGCGTCGCGGCAACGACGAAGCAGAGCAGGATAACACCGGTGATGATTCCGGTCCGCCGGATACCCGACGGCGACGATTTTCGCGATCGACGGCGGCGACGGCCGGAAGAGCTGGTTCGCGTCTCCGGGGAGGCTCCGTCGGGGGGCGGCCGCTCTGTGGGGGCCGGTCGTGCCAGCCCCGGCGCTTCACCGACCATCGGTCGTTCTGCGCAGGCGCCGCCGCGCTATCTCAGAAGAGGCGTTCCTCGACGACAACGACATCTCCAGGGAGCACAGGGATGTTTGGCGCCCGGCCTTCGCTGATATCCGCGACGGGGAATACCTTGGTTTCGACCTTGCCCGAGACCTCGCGCCGAAGATTGACGGTGTTCTTGGCGGCGATGGGTGTAAATCCACCCGCCAGCGCAATTGCGTCGACGATGGTCATTCTCGGGAAATAGTCGACCGATCCGGGCCTCTGCACCTGGCCGAGAACGGAAACCTTGCGGCTGTTCCAGCTCTTGATCATGACGGCTACCTGAGGGTTCTTCAGGTAACCGGCTTTCAACTTCTGGGTGATGACGTCCTGGACCTCTTCCAGCCGAAGGCCCGCCACATGAATTCGCCCTGCCATCGGGAAGTCGATGCTTCCCTCCGCGGAGACCCGGTACAGGCCGGACATGTCATTCTCATTGAAGACGCGAATCTCGAACACGTCGTCAATGCCCAGCCGGTCCTCGATGGGCGGCAGCGGGACGATTCCTTCCGCGGCGCTGTTGGGCTGCGCGCGCTGCCGATAGCATCCCCCCACCGTGGCCACGAAAACAAATGCCAACGACAATCGAATAGCCCAAAGGGGCCTGTTGCCCAACCCAGACATCGCTCGCTCCACTAGTAGGTTACACCAATGCGGCCGAATATCTGGTGCTTCACATAGTTGGCGCCGGGCGGGGCGGTCCCAGGCATGCCGTTCGTCTCAGGCGTGCTGGAGTCGTTGATCACCGACGAATAGGCGGCGCCGATATACCCCCAGGGCTTGGGATGGAAGTCGACGACGGCGCCCAGCTGTAGGAAATTGTCGGTTCTGCGCGCCGAGATGAACTGGAAGATCCGGTGCTCATAACGGCCCGAGATGCCGGCGCTGACCCGACTGCCAATCGCCTGCTGAAGCCAGACGGTTCCACCGTCCACATAGTAGAAGTTACCGATGACGGCGTTCTGAAAGTCATGACGGTAGTTTGCGCCAAGGGTCGTGAGAACAGTCGGTCGCACCGAAACCTCGGCGTTGGCGTTGATGTGCCCCTGCAGACCCTCTGGATTGGGACCGCTGACGTAAATTGCGTTCGAGTAGCCAACCCAGAGATTCACGGAGGTCTTCTGGGTAACCAGGCCGCGCAAACCGACGGCCGAATGGAATGGATACGAATCAACCTTGTGCGTATCGCCCGTCTGGGCGCTTTGGTCGTTCAAGTAGGTGACGTAACCCTGGGAAGCACTCACGAAAATGGCGGTCTTGGGCAGCCATTTCCAGCTCACGTCCAGCGTCAACTGGTGAGCGATCGAGTTGGCGAAGCTCAGGCCGCTCTCCGAAGAAAACGCGTCGTAGGTGTTGTCGTAGCGAATAGAACTTTGCAGCCGGCCGCCCCCCGGTGAGAAGCGAAGCGCCGCGGAGCTGCTGTTCACGTACCGGATCAGAGGGCCAGTCCGGCCCGTGCTGGTGATGTAGGGCGCATCCTCGAAGCGTGAAAATATGTCGCTCACCATCACGCTCAGGGTCTGCCCGGAGCTGAACTCCAGAAGGCCGTTGGCGCTGGGAAGGAACTCGGACTGATCCGAGATCTTCTTGTTGGGCGATTGCGGCTGAGGGTCATTTGACAGATAGCGGCGATAGCCAGCATTCACATCGAGGTCAAAGAAAACCCCCGACGGCGCTACACCCGAGCGACCGGCATTCGTGATCTCCACAAACGGCAGTACGCGAATGATCGGCGAGGAGACGGCATAGCCCTTGTCGCCGTAAAAGACGTTGGAGTCGTATCCCGCTTCAACGCCGATACCGGCGTGGAGCATGACGCTGTCGCTCAGCTGAGCGCCGCCACCGGCGCCTTTCGGCGATTTGGCGGGCAAGCCTTGGTAGCCGATCGCCATGTCGCTTTG
>DATLVT010000273.1:0-2386 GCA_035577105.1 Polyangia bacterium | reverse complement strand
TGCCAGGCCGGTCGTTACAAAAAAACTCGGCGTTGACCAGGCGAACCGAGTGACGTCGCTGAAACTGGCCGCGCGCCGCAAGGAGCTGCGTGCTATGGCTGGGAATGACATCGGGCCGTCACGGCGTTCTGTTTTCCTTCCTGGTGGCGGCGGTTCCCATCCTGTCGACGATCTTGGCGACGTCGATCGAGGCGTCGGCCGCCGAGCCGCTGGCCGTGGCGCAGCCGGTGGGCGTCGACCTGGATCGCCTCGGCAAGGAGCTGGACCTCTTCGCGGCCGAGGCGCACCGAACCAGGGTGGCCACGGCCGTCACGGGCCTCAGCATCGGCGCGGCCGTCGTTCCCGCCGGCATCATCTTGCTCGGGCGAACGGACGGCGTGTCTCAGGCGCTGGTCATCGGGATGATCGTGGGCGGCTCGGCGCAGCTGCTTTCGGTGCCGCTAAGCCTCATTCCGACCCGCATGGATGCCGTCCGCAAAAGACTTCGAGCACGCATCGCCGAGGGCACACCCACGCGCGACACCATCCATAGCATCGAGGTCGAATGGCGCGATGCCGCCGTCTTCGCCCGGACCAAACGATTTCGCGTGGGCGGGACATTGTTGACCTTCGGACTGGTGAGCCTGGCGACCGGCCTCACCCTGCTGATCGCGTCTGAGGGCATCTTCGGAATGAGCCGCAAGGCGCAGTACACCTGGGGTGGGGTGGCCATGGGAACAGGCATGTCCACCACCACGATCGGAACGCGCTTTCTGCTGGAGTGGAGCCCGGAAGAATCAGCCTGGGAAGCCTATGGAGCGATGAAATACAACCGGGTCGCCGCCGCGGGCCGCCCGGGATTGCCGTCGATTGCTGTCGTCCCGACGTCCGGCGGCGCCCTGGCATCCGCGGCGCTGATTTTTTGAATCGGTGTCCATTCGATCCGTGATCGCGTGTTGTGCCCGGGACAACAGACCGTTGAGGCTCGGGCAACTTGCGGTCGGACCAGAGGACGTCAGGATCCAATGATTCCGACTGGTTCCATGTTTATGTAACTAATAATAGTATGGTATATTACATGCTTATCAATAGCTCATGCGTTTCTCCCGCGCGAGCTGGTGTTTGGTTGGGGTGGCAGTGGTGGGCCTTGGCTGCACGGTGAATGACGTGACCAACAACGGCAGCACGGAAGCCGAGGGCGCCGCGGTCGCGACGCCAAACGGCCTGCCCGACATCAACGGATTGAACACTTACAACGGGCTCAACTCGAACAATGGATTGAATGTCTACAACGGGCTCAACTCATACAACGGCCTCAACTCATACAACGGCCTCATGAGCTCCAGCGATGGCCGGACCACCGTCTCGTATCTGGTCCGTTGCGCGCTGCCGGCCGGACACCAGATCACCAAACAGGATCAATCCGGCAACTGGTACACGTTTCAGGGCGCGATCGGCGTGGCACCAGCCTGGGAGACGGGCGCCTGCGACCAGACCTGCCAGGAGGCAATCTCGGCATGCTTGATGGCGCACGTGAACACCACCGGCGTTCACATTCCTCTGTGGCTGGACTCGCCCGTCGGCGCCGTCGGCTGGGGCCAGTCGGCCTGGTATCCCAATCGCGAGGGGACGTTCTTCGGAAACGTCTTCGTCCCCAACAGCGCGGGGACCATCGACGCCTTTTATTGCAACGGACCGGCCTTCGACAAGGACACCGTTCCCGGTCGCATCGGCGGCAAACAGAGTGGAACGCCGTACCGAAATCCATACATCTCGGGCACGAACCCAAACGGAGACTGCCGCGTCTGCAATGCAACCACCGGCGACGGACCCAATTCCTGCGCCGCAAACGGCAGGACCTTTGGATCGCCGATCACCGTGTGGCGCGGACAGACCTTCCAGGCGGAGAACGCCGCCCTCTCCGCTGGTCTCTCAAAGTATCACTGTCCCGACACCTGCTCGGGCGATTATCGCGTCGGCAATTTCAGCGCCACCCAGGGCCTCACCATCAGCGGCGTCAGCGTCGCGACGTCGGGCACGCACGACCTGGTCATCTATTACGCGAACGGAGACTGCGGCGGATACAAGTATCGCAACCTCAACATCTCCGTTAACGGCGGCCCCGCCCAGCATCGCGCCTTCCCTTCGGTGGCCGGGTGCGACTGGAACAACGTCTCCGGCATCACGGTCAGCCTGGGCGGTTTCGTCGCCGGCAACAACAACACGGTGGCCCTGTTCGCCGACAGCACCAACGCCGCGCCCGACATCGACTGGATCGAGGTCATGAGCGGCACTTCCGTTGCCAAGATCGATCCCACGCTGGCCGGCTACTGGAAATTCGACGAGGGCCAGGGCTCAACCTTGCTGGACAGCTCTGGCACCGGCAACGACGCCACCATCACCAACC
>DATLVT010000272.1:0-5088 GCA_035577105.1 Polyangia bacterium | reverse complement strand
ACGGGTCCTGTCGCGCGAGATCATTACTGGCGTTGACACCCAGCAGTCGGCCATGATCAATCGAATGAGACACGGTGACATGCTGCTGGGAGGCCAGACCTTGTACACGCTGGAGGTACATCCAGCGGGCTATGCCGCCATCGCCGCCAACGAGGCGGAGAAACGGGCCGACGTCGCTCTGCTGGAGGTGGTCACCTTCGGGGCGGTCGGTCGGTTGTGGCTGGGAGGGTCGGAGGAATCCATTCGCCAGGCTTCGGAGGCCATCGACGCCACCCTGGCCAGCATCGCCGGTCGGCCGAACGAGAGCGCAAAATGAGCGCGATGACAACCAAGACGGGACCAGGAAGCCAATTGGATGTGCGCGGCGTGGCGTCGCCGCTGGGGGCAATCGACGCCGCCATCGCGCAGCGCCTGTTGTCGGCGGCGCTGGGTTCGGGCGGCGACTATGCCGATCTGTATTTCGAGTACCGGTCGGGCGCTGATTTCGTCTTCGAGGAAGGTCGCGTGCGCACGGTCGGTCGCGGCGTCACCTTGGGCCTGGGGGTCCGGGTGCTGCGCGGAGACGCCACGGGGTACGCGTACACAGAAGAGCTGTCCGACGAGCGCATGCTGGAGGCGGCGCGCACCGCCGCGCAGATCGCGGCCAGCGGCGCGGCGCCGGGGCCCGTCGCGGTGACGCCGGTGATCCTGCCGGACTTCTATCCCATCCCCCGCTCATCTCTGGAGCATGCGGGCGTCGAGAAGGTGTCGCTGCTGCGCCGGGCTGATCAGGCGGCGCGGGCCTTCGATCCCCGGATCGTGCGCGTCGAGGCATCGCTGTCCGAGGAGTGGAAAGAGGTCCTGGTGGTCAATTCGGACGGGCACATGGCGCGCGACGTTCAGCCGATGGTCCGGTTCGGCGTCAGCGCGGTGGCGGAGGAGGGGACGCAACGCCAGGGCGGACGTTCCGGCGGGGCGGGGCGTTTCGGGTTGGAGTATTTCCTGCGCCCCGGCCAGAGCCCGGAGGAGCACGGGGCCGAAGCGGCTCGGCTGGCCGTCGGCATGCTGCACGCCGTGGAGGCGCCGGCTGGTCCCATGGAGGTTGTGCTGGGCGCGGGCGAGTCGGGCATCCTGCTGCACGAGGCGGTCGGCCACGGGCTGGAGGCGGATTTCAATCGCAAGCGAACGTCGAACTACACCGATCAGATCGGCCAGGCGGTGGCGTCTTCGCTGTGCACGGTGATCGACGATGGGACGATCGGGAACGCCCGCGGTTCGATCAACGTCGACGACGAAGGCAACCCGGGCAAGAAGAACGTCCTCATCGAAAATGGGATCCTGGTCGGATACATGCAGGATCGGATCTCGGCCAAGCACTTCGGCGCGCAGCCTTCAGGGAACGGACGGCGCCAGAGCTTCCGTCACGAACCGTTGCCGCGCATGACCAACACGCTGATGGCGACCGGGAATGACGATCCGCAGGACATCATTCGTTCGGTCAAACGGGGCGTTTACGCCAAGCGTTTTTCGGGCGGACAGGTGAACATCTCGAACGGCGACTTCGTCTTTTCATTGACGGAGAGTTACCTGGTGGAGGACGGCAAGGTGACGGCGCCGTTGAAGGGCGTGAACCTGATCGGCAACGGGCCTGAGGTGCTGCGGCGGGTGACCATGCTGGGCAGCGACTTTCAGCTGTCGGACGGGACCTGGACCTGCGGCAAGGACGGACAGTCGGTGCCGGTCGGGATCGGGACGCCGACCATGAAGATCTCCGAGATCACCGTGGGCGGGACGCGCACGCGATGAGCGTCGTCGAGGCAGGTGGCGTGAAGAAGTCCAGCGGTTCGCGCGGTCGCCCGGTGCCGGATCCCAGGATTTGCCAGCAACAGGCCGAGCAGATGCTGGCGTTCGCCTTGCGGGCCGGCGCTGACGGCGCCGAGGTGCTGGTGCGGGACGGAACCGAGCTGGAGGTGAAGGTCCGGCTGGGCGAGCCCGAGCTGATCAAGGAGGCGGGTAGCCGGGCGCTGGGTCTGCGCGTGCTGAAGGATCACCGGGCGGCGGTCACCTACACCTCCGATTTTTCGCCGGCCGCCATGGAGCGGTTCGCCCGGGAGAGCGTCGAGCTGGCGGCCCTGGCGGAGCCCGACCCGACAGGCGATCTGCCGGCGCCCGGCGAGATGGCCCGCGAGCTTCCGGATCTCGATCTCTGGGACGAGAGCGTCCTTGGCATCGAGGTGGCAGAGGCGATCCGGCGGGCCAAGGTCGGCGAGGCGGCGGCGCTGAAATTCGATCGGCGGGTGACCAATTCAGAAGGGGCGGTGTTCGGTCGAACGGTGGGCGCGGGCGCCTTCGCCACGTCGGCGGGATTTTCCGGCGCCACCCGCGGCACGCACGTCTCCTTCTTCGTAGAGCCGATCTGCGATGACGCCGACGGGAAGAAACGGAACGGCAGCTATTGGACGTCGTCGCGTTTTGTGGCCGCGCTGGCCGACCCTGAGGCGGTGGGCCTGGAGGCGGCCAGGCGCACGGTGGCCAAGCTGGGCTCGCGCAAGGTGGCGACCTGCGAGGTGCCGGTGGTGTTTTCCCCCGAGGCGGGGCGCGGCCTGCTGGGGCAGTTCGCCGGCGTCATGTCGGGGGGCGCGGTCTGGCGCCGCAGCACGTACCTGGCCCAGCGTGAAGGGACGGAGGTGGCGTCATCGCTTTGCGAGATCGTCGACGATCCCCTTTTGCTTCGCGGACCGGCCTCGCGCCCCTTCGACGGTGAAGGGCTGCCCAGTCGCACCAACGTCCTGGTCTCCGGCGGCGTGTTGCGGATGTTCTTGTGCGACGTCTTCGCCGGCCGCAAGCTGGGGCGACCGTCGACCGGTTCGGCCAGCCGCGGCGTGGGCGGTGGGCCGCATGTCAGCACCTCGAACCTGATCTTGCGTCCGGGCAAGACGCCCGCGGCCGCGCTGGAAAAGCTCGAGCGCGGTCTTTACGTCACCGAGTTGATGGGATTTGGGTTCAACCCGGTCACCGGCGACTACTCGCAAGGCGCGGGGGGCTTCTGGATCGAAAACGGCGAGCGCGTCCATCCGGTCAGCGAGGTCACGGTGTCAGCCAACTTTGACGACCTGTGGAAGAAAGTCGACGGGCTCGGCGACGACCTGGACACCCGCTCGTCGGTGCAGACGCCGACCATTCGCGTGTCGAAAATGACCGTGGCCGGTACCTGACGATCGCGCGCCGGCGGCGAAGCTGGCGATCCTGTTCAGTAATCATCGTCCGCGCGGGATCACCCTGATCCGAGAGCCTGGCCTTGACTCCCTGGGGGAGCGGCCCAGATTTGAACCGGACGTTGGTTGGTGGATAGGAGATAACCGTGTCCAAAAAAATCGATGTACGGAACGACATCAAGAATCGCTTGCAGGGCTTGGTTCGTGGTCCGGTTTCGCGTCAACCCCATGTGGAGTCGACGCAGACGCCTCCGCATCTGGGGGCAGGATCGGATGACGGCCGCATCGACGAAGCCAGCGACGAGTCATTTCCGGCCAGCGATGCTCCGGCGTGGACGCTGGGACGAGGCGATCCGCCGCGCCCGCGTGACTGAAGGGTCAGCCGCGGGCTTCAGCGCCGCAGGGCCATTGTCTGAGGCATCGGTTTGGTCAGCCTCATCACCGTGGCGCCGCTGAAGTTGGTCCAATAAACGTACAGGTCGTCGACGGCCAGCCCGCGCGGGCCCGCTTGATTGATGGCCAGGGTGGTGGGATGGCCGGTGCCGTCCTTGGGCGCGCTGATGATCATCCCGCTGTCGTTGGCACCGCTGGTCCAGTAGACGCTGGTCTGATCGAGCGCGAGAAAGCGGGGACCCTCGCCGGTGGTGGCAGCCAGCTGTTGCGGCGTAGCGCCGACACCGTTCTTGGCGGCGCGCATGACCCGTCCCATTCCGTCGGTGCCGCTGTCGCGCCAGTAAACGAAAGCGTCGTCGACGGCGATGCCCCAGCCGTCGCCCAGGGTCGGCGCCACGATCACGGGCAGCGACATCCCGTCCTTGGCGATGCGCATGACGGACTGTCCGGCCCGCAACGTCCAGTACAGGCTAGTTTCATCCTGCGCCATGAGCCACGGATGCGTCATTCCCGAGGTGAGGATTTGCGCCGCGGCGGTGGGATCGTTCTTGGCGCGCTTGAGGATGCGGCCCCGATCCGTGTCTGACCAGTAGACGGCGTCGTTATCGACGACCAGTCCCAGCGGATAACTTTGATTGACGGCGATTGCTTCCGGGCCGTTCGCGCCGGTCTTGGCCAGGCGCATGACAGTGCCGTCGAAGCGGGCGGTCCAGTAGATGTACAGATCATCAACGGCGATCGAACCCGGATCACCTTGCATGCGCGCAACGGTGATCGGGTTTCGTGACTTGTCCTTCAGCGCCTTTGCCACCGAGCCCTGCGTGGGATCGGGCATGCCGTCGTTGGTCCAGTAGACGGTGGTGCCGTCCAGGGCGATGGCCCAGGGATCAGCCTGGGCCGTCGCCAGCACCACGGGCGGTTCTGCGGGAGGGACGATGGCGTCCACCGGCTCGGCCAGACTGAACGTGCAGCCGGGAGCGGTGAAAAGCGCGATCAACGCCAGCCGTCTTGTTACCGGGCGATGGTCCAACAGCGTGAGAATAGCCTGCCTGGGGCGCTGTCGAAAATGGGAGTCTGACGCGCTGATCAGGCTTTCTCGGCCACGATGAACAGGCGCCGAAACGGAAAGAGGGTCTTGCCGTCCGGCTGGGGCGGATAGGCCTGGGCCACCTGCGCGGCGTAACGCGCTTCGAACTCGGCGCGCTGGGCGCCGTCCAGTGCGTCGAGGAACGGCCTCAGCCAGGTGCCCTTGGTCCATTCTTTGACGGGATCTGGGCCGGTCAGCACCTGCAGGTACTCGGTTGTCCAGATGTCCACGGCCTTTGCCTGCGGCGCCAGCAGTCGATAGTAGAGGGCCGGGGGGCCGACCGGATTCGCCCGCAAGAGGGGCTCGAGCGTGTGCCGCCAGGGCCCCGATCGCACGACGTCCGCGACGGCGGTGTGCGAGGGCGCCTGGAAATTGTCGGGCATCTGAACCGCCAGCACCCCCCCGGGGGCCAGG
>DATLVT010000271.1:0-10340 GCA_035577105.1 Polyangia bacterium | reverse complement strand
CACCGCCGGCTGCGGGGCGCATAACCGCTATTTCTGCACCGGATACTGGTGGTACTGGAACAACTGGGGATCGCCGCCGGTCACGTCGGCGGCCATCGTGGCATTGGGACCCAACCGGCTGCGCGTCTTTGGACGCGACGCCAGCAACGGGTCACTGTGGCAAGTGTCGTGGGGCGAGCCGGACAACACTCCCCGCAATTTCGGCGGGTATTTTGACGGCGTCGCCGCCGTCAGCTCTTTTGGCCTGGAGCCCTGTCACACCACCACGTCAGGTGTGATGTCTTGCGACGGCGATCAGGTGTGCGACGACGGCGTCTGCGTTCACCCTCAATCGCCGCCGTCCTGTATCCGGCGATACGACGGCAACTGCACCCCGCTTTACTCTCAGCAACTGGCCGACGAGCCTGGCAACTGGGCAGAGGATTGGACCAACGACCTGCAGGGGCAAGCCCACAACGACCAGTGGTGGTACTTCACCAATGTCCAGAGCATCATCAAGATTCCGCTGTCCGCCGATCCGGCTTGGTACGGCGGCAGTCGCGAGGATCGCGGACCGACCTTCTACGCCAACAAGTTTCACTACGGCGACCCGACCTACTATCGGAACGTTTCGCCCTACGTCGATCCGGTCGGGCACGACGGTCTGTTCGTCCCCATAGAGTCCGATAGCGGCCGCTTCATGTCGCTTCACCCGGCCGACCTCAGCACCTTCTGGACCGTGCCGATGCCCTACGGAAACCTGGCCTGGGCGGCGATCAACCCGCTGGACGGACTGCTCTACGTTCCAAAGACGTTCTACAACCTCACGCAGATCGACGCCTACAAGATTCTCTGGCCGGCCGAGAACAACAACCAGCTGCAACTCATCTTCGAGAAGACCATCACGCTGCGTGATCCGTTCGGAAACCCATTGCCTCCGAACTCGTCCTTC
This sequence comes from Polyangia bacterium, assembly GCA_035577105.1. Classification (GTDB taxonomy): domain Bacteria; phylum Myxococcota_A; class Polyangia; order Fen-1088; family Fen-1088; genus DATKEU01. The sequence continues at coordinate 9,409 of DATLVT010000271.1, read as the reverse complement.
CTGCTGCAGGTGCAAGGAGGCGAGTTTTCACCGAACGGGCATCTCTACCTGGTCGACGACGACTGTTCCAACCGGATCAACGGCGGAATTTACGGGTTCGATACCAATGGGTACATGTACGAGCACTTTCAGGTGCCGTACAACCCGCCGGGATGCAACACGGATTTCGGGCTTGGTGACGAGCTGGAGGGCATCGACATCGTCGACCTGGATGGCATCAGCCCGCTGGGCGGCCAGATTCACGTGACGAAAGTCGACAATCACATCTCCGACGACAGCTGGTACTTCATGCACTTCCGGATTCCGGCCGAGTACAAGTCTCTCTTTTAAAGTCAACTGTGGGGTCAATGATCATGTTCACAAATTCGCGAATGACAATCGGCTTGCTGGCGGCGGGGCTGACGTGGACTGCCGCCGTGGGCTGCGGCGACGGAGACGGGACGGACACCGCACCCGCCTCGATCGGCCAGGCAAAGTCGGCGGTGATGCTGGGCGCCGGGCCGGTGAACCGCCTGGATGAATTCGTCAGATCGGGCGGCGAGCTCTACTGGCGGTTCAGCGGCACCTTTGAACACGACTATGTGAACGTGGGGAATCGAGGTGTGGCCCTGATCTCCGATCCGGCGGTGGTCTCCTGGGGCACGGGCCGGGTCGACGTCTTCGCGATCAATCAGAACAACACCATCGAACACGGCGGCATCGACGGAAACGGCGCCTTTGCCTGGTGGGACAACTGGGATTCGCCGGCGCCAGGCCGCTCCCTGTCGGGCATCTCGGCGGTGTCCGGGCGCTCCGGCCTGCTGGATCTGTTCGTGGTCGACACCGCCCCTTACGTCGGCACGAACAATCTCTATCACCGCCGCTGGGACAACTGGACGGACACCGGCTGGCAACTGATGACCGGGTCGGGCACCAACGGTGCGCCTCGCAACTTCGGTGCGCCGGGGGCCATCGCCGGCGGCAGCAACGGCCCGGAGAGCTACGACGTCTTCGTGAAGGGTTTCAACCAGGCGACGTCGCGCTGGAACATCTACCACGTCAATTCTACCAACGGCGGCTTCACCGTCGAACCGTGGGACAACCTGGGCGAGCCGGGCGGCGCCGCGCTGGCCAGCGATCCGCGCGGGGCCTCGTGGAGCAACGGGCGCATGGACGTGGTGGTCAGCGACACCGCCGGGGCCATCCGCCACATCTACACGGGCCTTTGCGATCAGCACACGCCCTGGAACTGCACTCACTACCAGTGGTTCTGGAACACCTGGACCGCGCCGCCCGTGGGCTCGGCCCCGACCATCGTCACCATGGGGCCGAACAAGCTCAGCGTCTTTGCCCGACAGGCCAGCGACAGTGGGCTCATCCAGTGCACGTGGGATTCGCAAGATCTCGGCTGCAAGAGTCTGGGAGGGTGGTTAGAAGGGGGGCCGGGCGCCAGTTCGCAGGCGGCGCCGTACTGCGATGGCCAGCCTATCTGTTTTGTGCCCCAGACCGGAAAGATCTGGGACAGCAGCGGCAACTACAATCCTTCCACGGCCGATCTGGCCAATATTGTTTCGCAGATCAACATCCCCCGACGGCAATCGATCGTGAACATGGCCTTGTTGCAGACGCGGTGGTATGGCCGGGACGGCCAGATCTGGGGCGGCGACGGCACCACGGGAGCGTGCGGCGATCCGGCGCGAAAAATCTATGGCGCCAGCACCTGGCCCGTCAGCGTCGAGTGGTGTACGGAGTTCGCCCGCACGGTGCTGCGCTGGGGCGGGGCGGCCAACATCAACGACCTCTGGGACGCCACCGACGTCGACGACATGCAGGAGGTGTTTCAACCGTACGGCTGGTGGATCGAGCGCAATGCCTTCAACGCGAATTCGTTCTGGAACGGTGCCGAGGCGGGCGACTACCTGACCGTCGTGGGCAGCTCGGGCAATCATTTTGGCCACTCTGCGATCATCGTGGGCGTCTCTGACGACAAGAGGTGGCTGTTCACGGTCGAAGGCAACGTCGACGACTGCGTGATGTACCAGAGGCGTCCCTACATGGTCAATGGTCAGCTCGCTGACAACATCGACGCCTTCGGCAAAGCGGATCTGTTCTGAGGCGCTGGGTTCATACACCGGAGGACAAGATGTTCAGACAGAGCTTTGTGCGAGTGATGGTTGGATTTGCCGCCGGTGGCCTGGCCCTGGCGTCCGCCCGCGTGGCGCTGGCTGCTTTCGACGGCAATGTGATCGGTTGCTATTCGGCCGCGCCACTGTGGAACGCCCCCGACGGCGCCGTGATCTCATTGACGTCGAACGGACCGATCAAGGCCGTGGTCAGCAACATCGGCGAGTCGCGGACGCACGTCATGGTGGCGCACACCAACGTCGGCTGGGCCACGCAGTCCACCAGCCTGGATCCCGGCCACACCACCGACCAGTTTCAGCCCATCGTGCCTGACGAACTGGCCCACGGGTACCCGGGCTTTTCGCAGACCAACATGGGGGGCGCCTACGCCTACCTGATGACGTCGTCCGAGGTGCGGTACCACTATCCACCGCCGACGCCGCGCACGTTCACCAGCTACCTGCAATGCGGGGAACGCTGCCAGGTGGCGGGCGTTTCCAGCTATCTGTGGAACGACATTCCTTACGTGTCGTCGCTGACGTTCGCCAGCACATTGAACGACAACATTCTTCCGATTCCCGGCGCTCCGCAAACCGATCAGCATTTCTATTTCTATCTACTGGGCAGCAATGACGCCGCCGGAAACTTCGTCCACTTTCCCTATCAGTTCAACCAGTACATGCGGGGCGGACCGCGCACCTGGGGCAGCACCAGCGGCACGGGCGCGGACACCGGGATCGTTTGCTCGCAGGTCGCTGCCTATGGCTGGGCCCAGTGGTCGATGCTTCCCCACGCCAGCCTTCCCCCGGAGGCGAACACCTTCCAGGCCTTCAACCATCCGGCCATCCCCGGCCACCAATATGGACTGGAAGAGACCAAGGCGGCGGCGAACGCGCTTTACAGCAACGTCTACAACCAGTGCATCTCGAACTTCGACGACATCATCACAGCGGTGGCGGGCGCGATTCTCTACCAGATCATTCCGCCCCTCTATTGCTCGAACGCGGCCAATCAGGTGGTCCGTTGCTTCTCGCAAGGCGGTGATTGCAGCAACGCCTCGCCGGGATGGATGCAGGAGCTGGTGCAAGGCGCCTATTCGTACAGCCCGGACGTTTTGGTGGGATATCACAAGACAGCGGAATGGGCCGGTCCCTGGGCCGATTCGGTTCCCGCCGATCTGCAATGGAACGGCGGCGGCTCCAGCTACGGTTGCTGGGAGTAACGGTCATGGCGGCGACGGCGCGACGAGGGCGGCGAACGCTGGTCCTTTGCGGGACCGCGGGGGCGGTGCTTCTGGCGGTGCTGGTGATCCGTGGTTCGCGCCCCGGCGCGCCCGCCGCCCTGGCGCCGACGGTCGATGATACCGCTCCGTCGGTGCCGCCGTCCTCCCGTGTCCTGTCGCCACCGGCCCAGCCCGCCACCGCGCCTTCGCCCGGCGCGCCCATCATTGATGAGGTGCGCGTGGAAAGACCGGTGGTGTGCGAAGGCGAGGAGAACCTGATCACCGTTCGCGCGCACACCCCGCAAGGCAAAGACGATGCGTTCCTGCGGTATGTGGTGGGCGAGACCGTGGGGCGCAGCGTCCCCGTGCGGGCGTACCTGCCGCCGCCCGGCCAACCCGAATCGCCTCAGCGCATTGTCACCGTGTTTGGGCGCGACGGGGTGGCCACCCGCGTGCCGGTGCCCGCATACCAGGTCAAGCACTGTCCGCCCGACTACGCCATGGTGATGACGTACCGGCAGATGCCCAACGCCCACGCCGAATTCGAACTGCTGGCCAAGATCAGCGTTCCCAAGGGAAAGACGTCGTTCGCGCCGACCATGTTTCACTGGCTGTTTGGCGACGGACGGGCGCAGGACACCAGCACGCCCAGCGTCGTCCACCAGTTTGCGACACATGGACAGGCGCTGGACGAGCAGTTCCTGATCGCCGTCGAGGCCAAGAATGCCGCCGGCAGCGTCGTCCGGGGGCGGCTGTCACTGTCCGTGCGCGATGACGAGTTCGAAGCCCTGGCCCTGAAGGACATGCTGGTCCTGTCGAAAGAGCTTGAGCCACGTTTTCCCCAGATGGACGCCCAGCGCCAGGTCAAACAATCGGTACGCGTCTTTCATCATCGCCCGCAGGCGGTGCATCTGGAGCAGGTGGTGATCTCGTACCGGGCCGCCGACGGTTCGGCGCCGCTGCCGCCGGAGACCAAGCCGGCCGCCGCGCTGTTTGGGACCAGTGAGCTGCCGCCTGACCCGGGGATCGAGGTGACGCTGAACCTGGATCTGGCCCAGCACCCGACGGTGGCCATGGTCGACTATTACGTGACCGGCACGACCAGGGAGGGTTTGCCGGTGTACGGAGAATTTTCCGTGATGCGCCCGGCGGAGCCGCCGACACCCCAAACCGGCCAGCGCGTGATGGATCCCATCCTGGTCGAGAAGATCAAGCGCGCGCGTGCGGCGCTGGCCAAGTCCGTGGTCAACGACGAAGACCTGCGGACGCTGGCCAACCGGGGCGACTTTGACGACCTGCCCTCGCGGGACTTTGCCCCGCACCCGCGTCTCGACGGCAAGGTCCTGCACGCCACGACCCGCGCCGAGGAAGGGCGCGCCCGCGCCGGTAGGTGACCGTCAAGACGAATTGGCAAAACCAATGGAGAGAGCCATGCGATATCGAGCGATGAAATGCGTGCTGTTTTCGACAGTGCTGGGCCTGGGCGCCTGTGAGGGGACGCCCACGGATTCTGGCTCCGGCACAGAGCCACCCGCCGTTGATTCGATCAACCAGGATTTGCGCGTCGGCTCATCCGGCCAGCAGGTCAGGGCCCTGCATGGCTATCTCACCCGTTACGGCTATTTCCCCAACGACGTCCTGGCGCAGAAGTATCCCGCCTGGCGTCCCATCGTCAGCGAAGCGCCGAAAGACGCTGCGCGATTCGACGAGCACACCCAGGTGGCCGTGCGCAAGCTGCAGAAGAACTATGGGCTGCCCGAAACCGGCGTGGTGGATCAGGCGACGCGCGACAGCCTGAAGAGCCCACGTTGCGGAACGCCAGACGGCCTGGCCCGCCTGGACAGCGCGGACAAGTTCGACACGCGCGGGTTCACGCAGGACAGCTCGTTCACGTACTCGATCTTGACGGGGGCCTTTGCCGGCATCCCCAACATTCTGGAAGCCGAGGCGCGCATCCACGAGTCATTCGCCGTCTGGGCAAGTGCCACCACCCTGAACCCCATCGAGACTGGCGGCGATGGCACCATCCAGATCCGAATGGACGATCTGGACGACGGCGTTCTGGGGCAGACCGACGCACCAAACTGGTTCTCGTCTACGGTGAACGTCGTGCTCAACAGCCGGATGCCCTGGTACACGGGGGCGTCGACCACGGTCCCTGCCGGAATGGTCGACTTCAAGACAGTCATGACACACGAGCTGGGGCATGCCCTGGGCCTGGCCCACTCGTCGCTGGGAACGTCGACCTGGGGCGCTGTCATGTTCGGAGTCACCGCCAGCGGCGTCGCCAAACGGACCCTGACCCTGGACGACAAGGTGGGCATCAGCCTGCTTTACGACCGGTGGAAGCAACTGAACGGCCTGGCCCTGGACATCGGCGTTGGCATGGACGGCAGCGTGTGGGTCATCGGCCTTGATAACTCGATCTGGAAATGGGACGGCGCCGACGGGTTCATCCTGGAGAGCGCCGGCGGCCGTGCCAGGCGCATCGCGGTGGGGCCCGACGGCGTGCCCTGGGTGATCGCGACGGACGGCACCATCTGGCAGCGCAGCTCGAACAATCCGTTCACCGGCTTCTGGCAGTTGCTGCCCGGCAACGGGTGCGCCATCGATATCGGCGTGGGGATCGATCCGCTGTGCGGCAGTCAGCCGTGCATCAACGCAAAACCCGCCGCGGCCTGGGTCATCGGCTGTGGCGGCGTTCCCGACGGAAGCATCTTCAAATTCAACGGCACGCGCTGGGTGCACGAAAACGCGAACGGCCTGGCGGTGACCATCTCCGTGGGCGAGCAGGGGATCCCCTGGGTGACGAATTCGGCTGGCCACATTTTTCGCTACAGCACCAGCACCGTCAACGGGTCCTGGAGCCAGCTGCCGGGCGATGCGGTGGGCCACGACATCGGGATCGGCGCCGGTGGTTATGCGTGGTCGCTGGGCCAGAACTTTCGCAATAACCCGTCGGGATTTCCCACCATGGTCTGGGACGAGCAACCCGGTGGCGACGGCAGTCCACCCGCCAATGCCATCGCCCAGTGGCAGGGATTCCCCGGTCTGGCTGTCCAGGTGGCGGCGGGACCGCAGGCCGAGCCCTGGGTGGTGAACGGCCAGCACCAGATCTTCAAGACCGAACGTTGATCGCAGTCAGGCACGACGGAAGGCGATGGTCCGAAGGCGCGTGGTGAGCCGCTTTCGGGTCATCGCCATCGCCATCGCCCGCTGGATAGCCATCCTGGCGGCGGCGGCATGGACAGCGTCGTCGACCGCCGGCTGCGGCGGCGCTGTCGGCGTCGACTGGAACGCCAGCGGGCAGCCGATTGTTTACGGCGCCGACGATCGCCGCGACTATTTCCAGGTGAGCGATCCGGCGGCGCGAGCGTTGATGACGGAGAGTGTGGTGGCCCTGGTTTCCAGGCGATGGGCGGCGTCGCTGCCGGCGGGCCTTGCGTCAGCGCCGACCGCGGGTACCACGCACCATCTTTGTCCCCAAGAACCGTTCGCCGACCAACCGGCGGCGGCGTTTTGCACCGGTGTCCTGGTCGATTCGGATCTCGTTCTCACCGCGGGGCATTGCGCTCGCCTGGTACCGGTCGACGACGTCGGTGTCGTCTTCGATTACCTGTATGCGGCCCCGGTAACGCTGGGTTCGGGAGCGAACGAGATCGCCGGGATCGCCGAGATCGTCGACGAGGCTCTGGATGATCCGGGCGCAAAGCCACGGCTGGACTTTGCATGGCTGCGACTGACCAGTCCGGTTGATCCTTCGCGCCGGCCCGCCCGCATCAGCGCCGCCGCGCCGGTCTTGAACCAGGGCGAACCGGTCTTGAGCATTGCCGCCGACGAAGGCACGCCGTTGAAGCTGGCGGCCGGCGGCACCGTGCGCGATCCGCGGGCAACGACGGCTGATTATTTTGTCGCTGACACGGACACCAGCCACGGCGCCAGCGGCGGCGGGGCCTTTGGCAAGGACCTGACCCTGGTTGGAATCCTGGCGCGGGGCCTGCCTGATCTCATGCAGCGGACCGACGGGTGCTGGACCACGACTGAGGCAGCGGAGGGCGACGGAGGCGAACAGTTCACCTACGCCGCTCGCGCGCTGCAGGCCCTTTGCGCACAGAAACCCAACGGGCGCGCCATCTGCCAGGCGGAGGGCGCCGGCTGCGCGACGGGCGGCGCCCGCCCCGTGTCCGGCTGGGCGTGGTTGCTCTGTGCTCTCCTGCTGGCCCGACGCGGACGGCCTGGCGGGCGGCCGTCAGTTCTTGAAGCCGGAACGCGCGCCGCGGGGTAACAGCGAGCTGCCGCCCACGGAGTCGTCCACGGTGGACGCCCGGCGCGCCTTGCCGGCGGGGACTGCGTACAGCACTTCGATCCGGCGTGCGTTGGCGTCGGCGTTGCGCTGGGACAGCTGCTTGACCGCCACCTCCAGCTCGTCGATGGCGGCGTCGGCGGTCTGCAGCGGGCCGGCCGCGGAGACCAGGTTGGATTTCAAACAGTGCAGCTCGCGTCGCGCGCTGCCGGCGCCCACCACCGCTTTGCGAGCCAGGTCGCCCAGCTCCTCCACGAACGACAGCAGCACCTCTTGCGGGGCGGCGCCGCGCGTGGTCTCGCGGGATGCCTTGAACGTGGCGTCGACCAATCCCTCGGCGACGGATTCGAACACCGCGCTGATGCGGGTCAGTTCGCTGATGAGCCCGATGCTCTCGGCGACGTGCGCGCGCGCCTTCACCAGCTCGGCGTGCGCCTGCTGGGCCAGCTTCGACGCTGCGACGAATTCGTCTTTCGACCCCGCCTCTACCTTTTTTTCCCCATCTCCCGACCCGTCGAACGCTGAGCTGGACATCGTCTGACCTCCATCCGTTTTGGCGACCGTTCGATGGTAGCAACGGCGAACCCACAGGCGAGTACAATCAGCTCTATGTCGTATTGTTAAATACAGATTACGACATCGACATCCAGCGTCGACCCGGAGAATGCCGCGATTTTCTGGGCATTGGGCGCGGTGCGGGTGGCCAGGTACAGTGGGCCGATGAGGCTACCCGGCCGGGGATGGAGCAGCGCCGATCCGCGCAGCCTGGGCCTCGGTCGGATCGCGCTGGGGCTGGCGCTGCTGCTGGATCTGCTCCGGCGCGCGCCCGAGCTGACCCTCTTTTATACAAACGTCGGGCTGCTGCCGAACCACACGGTGCTGTGGCAGCCGACGGTGCGGCGACTGCTGTCGATGTTCTTCATGGTCTCGCTGCCACACGAAGCGGTGCTGGCGTTCGCGGCCAGCGCGTTTTGTTTCCTGGCGCTGACCGTCGGTTTTCGCACCCGCCTCTTCCACGCGCTCAGCCTGCTGGCCACGCTGAGCCTGCATAACCGGGTCATCTTCATCGAAGGCGCGGGCAGCACGGCGCTGGGCGCGCTGTGCCTGTGGACGCTGTTCTTGCCGCTGGGGCGGCGATTCTCCATCGACGCGGTGACGGGCAGCTTGCGGCGGCACCCCGATCAGACGGCGGCGGATCTGGACGCCGCGCGGTTCCCGCCGGCCGACACCACGCCGGTCACATCGCTGGCGGTGGCCGGGCTGCTGCTGCAGCTGGCGGCGTTGCTGGGGCTGACCTTCGCCAATCGCCAGGGAGCGACCTGGAGCGACGGGACGGCGCTGCACTATGGCCTGCACCAGGATCGCATCGTCACCTGGCTGGGCGTCTGGACGCGCGAGCACTGGCCGCTGTCGATGATGCGGGCGGGCAGCGCCGCTGTCTTGTGGCTGCCGCTGGTGATCGCGGTGCTGGTGGTGACGCCCGTGCCGCGCGTCGGCGCGCGGCGTCTGGCCATGGTCCTGCTGGTGGCGCTGGTGATCGTCCAGACGTCTCTGGTCAACCTGGGCAGCTGGGGGCTGGCATTGCTGGCCTATGTGCCGTTCTTGATGACGGCGCGCGATTGGGAATGGCTGGTGGTCCGGGTGCGCCGCCGTCCCCTGACGCGAATTGTTTTTTACGACGGCGACTGCGGCATCTGTTTTCAGAGCGCGCGGATCTTGCGGCGGCTGGATCGGCTGGGGCGCCTGGTGCTGGTGCCCAACGACGACACCAGCCTGTTTCC
>DATLVT010000270.1:0-5514 GCA_035577105.1 Polyangia bacterium | reverse complement strand
CGCTCGATGGCCCGTTCGATCAGCCGGTAATAGCAGAGCTCGAAGTGCAGCATCGGGAGGTCCTCCACGCAGCCCCAGTACCGGCCGTACAGATGCCGCCCCTTCTCGAAGTTGACCGTCCCCGCCACAGGCTTCTTCCCGCGATAGGCCAGGGTGGCCACCATTCGCCGAGGAAACCTGGCGCGCGCGATCTCGAAGAAGGCCGGCGTCAGATAGGCGGTGCCGTGATGGCGATCGACGTTGGCCATGTAAAAACCGTACAGGGCCGCCCACTCGCGCTCGGTCAGTTCGTCGCCGGTGGCGGTGCGGAACGACAGCCCGTGCGCCGCCGCCCCCAGTCGCTCCTTGCGCACCTGCTTGCGGTTGCGCGAACGGAACGTCGACAGGTAATCGTCGAAGTCTTCGAACGGGCGTCCGGGGCGGTTGTGCCAGTGAAACTGCATGCTGAGGCGCGGGACAAACCGGTGCTGACCGAGGGCCCGGCTTTCTTCCTCGGTGCAGAAGAGCACGTGCACGGACGACGCCTCGGTCTCCTCGGCGGCCTTGTGCATGCCGGCGATCAAGGCGTCGGTGACCTGCCCGGCCGTCGCCGCGTCCAGGTCGCCTCTCACCAGCAGGCGACCGCCGGTCACGGGCGTGAAGGGAACCGCGGCGACCAGCTTTGGATAATAGGGCAGCCCGGCCCGGTGTGCGGCGCTGGCCCACGACCAGTCGAAGATGAACTCGCCATAGCTGTTGGTCTTGAGGTAGAGGGGCGCCGCTCCCAGCAGCGGCCCACCCGGCGCCGCCCGGACGGCGACGAACAGCGGCACGCACCCCGCGTCGGTCCCGACGCTCTCGGATTCTTCCAGCGCCAACAGAAAAGCGTGTTCCAGGAATGGATTGTCATCGCCGGCCAGCGCGTCCCATTCGGCTGCCGGCACGGCGCGGATGGACGGCAAGAATTGAAGATGAATGGCCACGAAGAAGAGCCACGAAGCCTAGCGCGATTTGAGCCGGATCACTGGAAAGTCTGCGACGGACATGGAAGAGTCGACGGTCGATGCACAAAGTCTCCGGTGTCGGGCGTGGCTGAGTTCGCGCATCGAATAGCCAGCCTGCTCTCCGGCGTCGGATGGATCTGGGCCGGGGTGATCTCCTTGGTTCTGGCGGTCGTCAGTCTGGCCCTGGCAGCGGTCATCGTGGTGACCTGGGAGCCGGATCGCTTCAGGCAGACGGACCTCTCCGGCTTCTGGCGGCACCGCCATCCGCTGGTGCGCGTGATGGGGCTGGTCGGCAAGAATCTGCTGGGGATCGTCCTCATTCTCCTTGGCATCATCATGGCGCTGCCGGGCGTGCCCGGTCAGGGCATCCTGGTGATGGTGATCGGCCTGACGCTGGTCGATTTTCCGGGCAAGCGCCGCCTGGAGCTGTGGTTCATCCGGCGGCCGACGCTGCGCAAGGCCCTCAACCGGCTGCGCGCCCGCTTTCACAAACCGGCGCTGGAGCTGGATTGATCGGCCTCGCCGGGATCGCCATCCTCCTGGGCATCGCCTTCGCGGCGTCAAACAACCGTCGCCGCGCGCTGGACCCGCGCATCCTGCTGTGGGGCTTCGGGCTGCAGGTGGCCATCGCCCTGTTCGCGCTGCGCACGCCCGTCGGCGCCAAGCTGTTCGAGACGGCCAACGATCTGGCCAACGACTTTGTCGGTTTCGCCGACGCCGGCATTCGCTTTGTCTTCGGCGACTGGCCGGCGCAAACCGTGGTGCACACCTCGACAGCCGACGGGCTGCGTCCTGTCAGCGTCGGGTTCGTGCTGGCGGTCAAGGTGCTGCCGCTGATCGTCTTCGTGGCCAGCCTGATGGCCGTGCTGTACCACCTGGGCATCATGCAGCGCCTGGTGACGGCGCTGGCGCGCGTGCTGTCGCGGACCATGCGCATCTCGGGCGCCGAGGCGCTGTCGACGGTGGGGGACATCTTCCTGGGCATGACCGAGGCGCCGCTGCTGGTCCGCCCCTACGTGGCGCGCATGACGGAGAGCGAGCTGTTCGCGGTGATGACCGCCGGCATGGCCACCATCGCCGGCAGCGTGCTGCTGGCCTATGTGGCCATGGGTGTTGACGCCGGCTATCTGGTGACAGCGTCGTTCATGAGCGCGCCCGCCGGCGTGATGATCGCGAAGATCATGATCCCCGAGACCGGCCAGCCGGAGACGTCGTCGGCGACCAAGGTGGAAATTCCCCGCCTCGACGTCAATATCTTCGACGCCGCTGCCCGCGGGGCCAGCGAAGGGTTGCACCTGGCGTTGAACGTGGGGGCCATGCTGATCGCCTTCGTGGCCCTGGTCAGCATGGTCGACCGCGGGTTCTCGGTCGTCGGCAACCTGTTCGGCCACGCCGAGCTGTCGCTGGGGCGCATCCTGGGACTGCCGCTGACGCCGCTGGCGTACTGCATGGGCGTGCCCTGGTCGGAGGCGCCCTTCGTCGGATCGCTGCTGGGGACCAAGACCGTGCTGAACGAATTTCTCGCCTATGAAATGATGACCCATCACCTGCCGGCGCTGTCGGCCAAGAGCGTGCGCATCGCCAGCTTCGCGCTGTGCGGGTTCGCCAACTTTGGCTCGCTGGCCATCATCCTGGGCGGTCTTGGCTCCATGGTGCCGGAGCGACGGGCTGACCTGGCGCGGCTTGGGCCCAAGTCGATTCTGGCCGGCTCGCTGGCGACGTTCCTCACCGGCACCATCGCTGGTATGATCGGTCCGTAGGCGTTGGACGCTGCGGGGCGCGGGACGGCGATTGAAGGTATCGGGCGGCGCGACCCGTTATAGCTCTCACATCCTTAGGACCGTTGTCTGTATCCAAGGAGACGCTCCCATGACGCACGAGCCCCCGGTTGTATCGCCCGTGAGCCCTGTCCTGATCGGCGTCGCCGTCGCCGTCGCCCTGGCGCTCTTCGCCCGGGAAGGCCGCGCCGAGCAGTTCGTCTTGCTGGACGCCATGATCGACTACACCTGGGACGACGCTGTCAATTCGACGCCGAACAAGTCGCATTTTTACGTGAACGAAGGAAACTTCCTGAACAAGAACCGGCCGACCAACTGGCTGAGCCCGATCGACTATCGCAACGGCACGCTGCACGTCCGCGCCGAGGTCTTCGTCAAGCCGCCCGGCACCCAGAGCACGGGCTGGACCCTTTGCTATATCCCCAACGCCGGCGGTTACGGCTGCGCCGACACCACCTATTACACGTCGACCGGGGTCTGGGAGCGCGAAACGAAGATGACCGCCTGGTGGAACAACAGCCAGCTGCAGTGGGACAAGGGCATCAAGCAGGTCGACATGATCTATGCCATCAACGACAGCGGCAGCGGGCACATCACCAACTATCCCGAGCTGAAGAATCTGACCACGCCCACCAAGGTGCGCGTCACCATGGTGCAGGTCTCGGCGGGATCAACCTATGATCCCACCTTGCTGGGATTTTCGAGCGACGGCGGCGCTGCCGACGCGGCCAGGCCCACCGACGGCGGCGCCACGGGGACCGGGGGCGCGATGGTGTCGGGCAGCGGCGGCGCGGACGGCAGCGGCGGCGCGATGGTATCTGGCAGCGGCGGCGCGGACGGCAGCGGCGGCGCCGCGCCCACCTCGTCCACTGGTGGTTCGACGGGTGCGTCGACCGGCAGCGGCGGCAGCGCCGGTGGTGGCAACAACCCGCCATCCAAGCCGGGATCGTCCTCCGGTTCGGGCAGCGTCACGGGAAGCTGCGCCATCGCGTCTTCGTCTGGCGACAGCGGGTTCGGCGCAACGGTAGGGCTGGCTCTGGGGTTGATCGCCTGGGCGCGGGGTCGACGGCGCGGGCGTCCCTAGTCGCTCGTCGCACGGATCTTGAAGGGGTGGTCAGCGCCGCCCTCACTCCTGCCATCGGTGATGGGATCAGCGTGAGGCAACGACGTCAATTTCGATCAGCGCGCCGCCCCACAGCTTATCCACTCCCACTCCCGTCTTCGCCGGCCGGTGCTTGAAGTACTGCGCGTAGACATCGTTCGCCGCCCCTATCATTCCGAAATCCGCGAGATACAGGTTCACCTTTGCAACTTTGTCGAGCGATGTCCCCGCGGCCGCCAGGCAGCGTTCGATGTTCTCGATTGCCTGGCGCGTTTGGGCCTCGATGCCACCGTCGGCCAGCCGGCCCGTCGCCGGATCGATGCCAAGCTGCCCCGAAACAAACACCAGATCGCCCAGTTCCGAGACCTGCGAGTACGTTGTGTTCGCCGGCGGAAGGCCGAGAATATCAATCGTCGTTGGCTTCATGTTCTGCAATTTACACGTTTCAGCCAGCTGTCCGTGCTCTCTCCACGGCGCAGCGAACGGCGCGACTAATCGGTCGGCACACGGCCCGCCTGGCGCTCGACGTCGCAGGTCGGGCAGGGGCAGTTGGCGCGCAGGTCGCGAAAGCTGTAGATGCCGGTGTTGTGGCCGTCGCTCCAGTCGATGGTGATGGCGTACTGACCGACCAGGCCGATCCCTTTGGCGCGCACCGTCTCGGGCACCACCTTGGGATCCAGCAGCGGTCGTCCCGACGTCTCCTCGATGCACATCGCGCAGCGGCAGGACAGCCGCAGATCGCGGGCGGTATAGATCGTCTCGTGGCCGCTGGGCCATCGCAGCGTGATCTTCGAGCGCAGCAGCCCGACGATCTCCTCCGGCATGCTCATGGGGTACCGCCGCCGCCACCGTTGCCCGGCAGGCGGCCGGTGCGCCAGCGCAGCAGGAATTTCACCAGCGGCGCCACGTGCAGCGACTGGATCATCTCGCCGCTGTCGATCAACGCCTCGACGTCCGCGACGGGCGTGGGATGCAGGCGCAGGTCCTCGCTGGGGCCGGGCTGGGGCGTGGCCATCGGCACGACGTCCTGGGCCAGGAACGTGTACGTCAGGTTGGTGGTCAGGGCCGGGTTCGCCGACAGCGTCATCAGCGGCGACCAGCGCCCGCCGCCATGGCCGGTCTCCTCCAGCAGCTCGCGCCGCGCCGCCGCCTCCATCGACGTCTCGCCCGGATCGGTGGTGCCGGCGGGAATCTCGTAGTTGACCTGGCCGATGCCGTGCCGGTACTGCCGCAGCAGCAGCACCTTCTGATCCGTCGTCACGGCCACCACGTTGACCCAGGGGACATATTCCTGCACCCAGTATTCGGGAATCACGGTGCCGTTCGGCAACTGCACGCGTTCGACGCGCACCGTGTACCAGAACTTTCGCGAGATGTACTCGCTGGACAGGACCTTCCAGTGTTGCGGATCGTCGGGCAGGTGCAGCGGCATGTCAGCCACCGGAGTCTATGATGCTTCGCGCGCGACGAAACACCGATTCCAGCATGGCCGGTGTCAGCTTGCCGGTGTTGGTGTTCTGCCGGCTGGGGTGATAGGCGCCGAGCAGCGTCGGTGGGCCCACGGGCAGCGCCACCTCGCAGCCGTGCCCGAAGGCCGGTCGCGGGCGCAGGCGGGCCTGGGGCGCCACCGTCGCCAGGTGGGCCAGGTAGC
>DATLVT010000269.1:0-4312 GCA_035577105.1 Polyangia bacterium | reverse complement strand
TCCATGACGCTGGAATATGCGCACACCGACTTTGCCATCGCGCAGTTCGCAAAGGCGCTGGGAGACACCGCCAAGTTCGACGCCATGATGGCGGCGTCCAGGCGCTGGAAGAACCTGTGGAAGGCCGACGCAGCCGCGCTGAGCCCGCGAACCTTCAAGGGCTTCCTGGTGCCGCGCAACGCCGACGGCAGCTTCGTCGCCACCT
This sequence comes from Polyangia bacterium, assembly GCA_035577105.1. Lineage (GTDB taxonomy): Bacteria > Myxococcota_A > Polyangia > Fen-1088 > Fen-1088 > DATKEU01. Next base: position 4,107 of record DATLVT010000269.1, on the reverse strand, counting down.
GGGATTCGACGATCAGCGGTCCCCAGACCAACGATGAATGGTTCCGCGAAGGCAACGGGTCGCAGTATCTGTGGATGGTCGAGCACGATCGGGCGGGCCTGATCGCGCTGCTGGGCGGGCGGGCCGCGACCTCGACGCGCCTGCAGGATCATTTCGGGCTGCCAACGGACAGCGACGCCGCCCGCAGCGTCAATGCCCTCATCAATCACACCGTGCACGCTTATCTCGGCAACGAGCCCGAGGAACTGGCCCCACAGATGTACGCCTACGTCGGCCAGCCGAACCGCGGCGCCGAGGTGTGGCGACGGATGCTGATGCACTGGTATGCGAATGCGCCCACCGGCACGCCGGCCAATGACGACGGCGGCTCGATGGGTTCGTGGGTGGTCATGGCCTCGCTGGGGATCAATCACGCCATCCCGGGAGTGGCTGGATTCGTGATCGGCAGCCCGCGGTTCCCGTCGGCGAGCGTGCGATTGGCGGGAGGCACGTTGACGATTCGCGCGCCCGACGCCAGCGACGCGAACCTCTACGTCCAGAGCGTGAAGTGGAACGGTTCGCCCCATCAGAGCACCTGGCTGCCCTGGGACACGATCAAGAACGGCGGTGCGCTGGATTTCGTGGTCGGCAGCGACGCCACCAGCGCGTGGGGCACCGCCGACGCCGACGCCCCGCCCTCCTTCCCCTGAGCGGCGCGCGGGCGCGTCTCAGGGAATCACGAAGGCCGCGGTGGTCACGCCGGCGCCCCACCAGGAGATGCCTGGCATCTGACTGGCCATGGTGCCCGCGCCGGTCATCGGATCGATGAGGATGAACTGGCCACCCTGGGTAAAGCCGAACACGCGATCCTTCCAGAACCCGATACCCAGAACGTCGCGGAATCCAATGGCGCCGATCAGCGTCGCCTGGCCGGTCGCCGGGTCCAGGCTGGCCAGCCAATCGCTTGTGCCGGTCGGCGTCTTGACCGTCGCCAGCGTTCCAAACCTGGCCACCGACACCAGATCGCCCGACGAGCCGACGCCCTGGCCCATCATGCCGATGGGTGAGACGTCGCCGGTCATCGGGTCGACGCGCGACACCGTGCCATCGCTGGCCGTCGCCACCAGCAGCTCGCTGTTTCCCTGGGTCACCCAGGACAGTCCGTTGAAAAGCGAGCGACCGCCAAGGGTGGCCAGGGTGGTGCACTCGGCCGTGGCGGGATCGATGCGCAGCACCTCGCTGAAGGTCACGCCGATGATGGCGCCCATGTGGTCGACGGCGATGTCGGTGACGCCGAAGAAGGGAATGTGACTGACCATGTCTGCGCCGCGCTGAAAGAACGCCCCAACCAGCGACACGGCCAGGGTGTCGGGATTGACGTGGTAAAGCTCGTTGCTGGTGTGGGCATAGACGAAGACCACCGCGCCGCTGCCGACGTCGGCGCCCCGCTGAACGTCAGCGGCTGTCCCGCCGAGCTCTGCGAGCGCGGAATCGGCCGGCCCGGAGACAGCGGCGTCCCCCGAGGGCGCCGCCGCATCAGCGCCGCCCGAGGGCGGGGCGACGCCCGGTTGCCCGGAGACGCCCGCGCACGACGATGACGCTCCCCAGGCCAGCCCTGCCAGCAACGCCATCGAAAGACGGAAGGACGCACCAGCGCGTGTGTGAGTCATGCCTGTCTCCTCGGTGATGTTGCCGCGCCCTACGGCATCACGGCGATCGGCACCACGCGCTTGACGGACTTGGCGTCGCCCCGGACGTCGCCGTCGAGGACGTTCACCGGCACGGGCGGCGTGAGCCTGAAGCGGTAACCCTTGGTGTCGCTCTGCAGCGCCACTTGCTGGCCCTTGTATTCGAGGTGCCGCACATAATCCTCGGGGACGAGGCCGTCGCGCACGTTCTCGTGGTGCCGCACCAGGAAGCCCGCCAGGCGCAGGGCCAGGTGATTGTGCAGACGGTGGCAGCCGCTGCTCTCGCCGCGCTTGACCGATCGGTAGGCGGGGATGCCGTGGGTCCGGATGAGGTGGTCAACAAGCTGTGGTTCGCCGCGCTCGTTAACGCCTTCGATCGACTTGTGCACGATCGCCACCAGCCCGTAGGCGGCGCGATAGCCCGGACCGATCACCTGCGTCTTTGGCTCCCAGGTGTCGCCCCGCTTGATCAGGAGGTGGCTGGTGGGCATGCCCGGCGCCGGGTGCCAGGACGGGGTGGCCAGAACCTCGGGCCAGATGGCTTCGCCGGTGACGGACTCCTTGTACTTGAGGGCCATGGTGCCGTCGGACTTCTGGATCGTCTTCCAGCCGCCGATGGTGGTCGGCCAGCGCATCAGGGCCACCTCGTGATCGCCCACGTGCGCGTACAGCGTCAGCGTCGGGCGGTCGTTGACCGGGGGCTTCCACTTTTTCTTGCCGTCCTTGTCGACGGCCGGCTTCCCCAGGACCACCTCACCGCGGTCGATCTCGGCGCGCAGCTCCATCTTGGGACCGTGGTAGGGCGGCAGCGGCGGCAGGCGGATCGCCACCGCCGCAGGCAAGGGGGCAGGCGCCCGACCAGGCGCTGCTTTACGCGCCGGCCGGCGCCCGGGAGGCGGCGGCGCCACCAGCGTGCTGGCCAGGACGGCATCCGGTGACGTCCAGCCCAGCGCCTGGCTGGCCGCCTGGGTGGCTGCGGCGATCAGATCAGGCGCCGGAACGATCTTGACGGGCGCCTGGGCAGCGGCGGCCCCGGCTTTTCCCTGGGCTGGGGGCGCCGGAGCGGCAGGCAGCTGGGCCACAGGCGCCTGGGCGGGGGCCGGGGCCGCCTGAGCCGCGGGCGGCGGATTGGACTGCGCGGTGGCGGGTTGCACGGGCAGCGACCGGAACTCGGAGCTGTCCAGGATGCGCCCCTGCACCTCGCCCAGAACGCCCAGGGCCGAGCCGTCCTCGAGCAGTCCGGTCGCGTCGACCACCCGCTCGCGCAGCACGCGCAGCAGCGCCCGGAAGTCATGCTCGCGGCTGTCGCCCAGCAGCGTGGTGCGGGTCTCGAGATCGATGCGCCCGCTGTCCGCCAGCATGTGCAGCCGCTGGTAGAGCTGCAGGCCCTCGGTCGTCCGGCGATCCATCCGGGCGGCGTTGGCTTTTCCGGACAGCAGATCCTCGCAGCGCAGGTGGGCCTGCAGCGCGACCACGGCCCGCTTCTCCGTCGGGGTCAACACGCGCGGCGAGATGGTCCGCCCGGTCAGGATCATGGGCTTTTCGGCGACCGTCGCCGGATCGGGGTTCGGGACCTTCTCCGGCTCTTCCGGCGGGATCACGTTCTTGGGCGACAGCTCTTCGAGCACGGCGTCCTTCACCCGGTCGTGGCAGACATGGCGCTTGCGATCCGCCAGCCGTCGCCGCACCAGGTTCAGGCTGGGGGAGATGCCGAACGCCTCGAAGTAACGGTCCTCGCGGGCGCGGGCGTAGATCTTGTTGGGGCGCATCCGCCCGTTCGCCAGGTCGACCAGGTACGGCCGCAGGGGCTGGGGCTTGCCGGGTTCCTCCGAGAAGATGCTCTGCAGCCAGTCGTCCGACAGATCGACAACGGTCAGTCCGTCGCGCCGCGCGTTCTCAGCCGTCGTCTGACCGACGGCGCGCCCGCCCTCGACGACCATGATCTCGACGCTGGAAGGCGCCTGCGCTGCCGGCGCCGCCGGGCCCGCTGGCGCCGCCGGGCCCGCGTGCGCCGGTTGCGTCGCCAGCGTCATCTGCCCGCCGCCGACCAGAAGCCCGGCCAGCGCCAGCGCAGTCGCCCTGGCCTGCGGCGTGCGGCCCCTGCGGGAACGCCGGGAACGTCTGTCGGCCGGGCGCCGTGTGTACTGCTCCAGCACCAGGCCGAAGCTTAGGAGCTTGGACTTCGCGATTCAAGGCGGGAGATTGCCGCACCCCGTTGCGCTGGGACTTGTGGTCCCGGATTCCATCGGCTACCTCTGATGTATTCGCTGGCGAGATCTGAAGCGACGGCTGTCCAGACGGCTGCCCGGGCTGAAGCGGTGGCTGTCCAGGTGGCTGCGGTGGCGCTGGTGGCGCTGGACGTTGCTCCTGCTGGTGCCGGTCTGTCTCATCAACGTCTCGGTCTCGGTGTTCGGGCGGAGCTCGGTGTTCCCGCTGTCGC
>DATLVT010000268.1:0-3797 GCA_035577105.1 Polyangia bacterium | reverse complement strand
GCCGCGGATCATGTCGGCCACCACCCGCACCTTGCGGGGTGATTCGCGAAACCGCCTCAAAATTGCCCGTGCCATGGTCGCTCCTTTACTTCTTGTCCGCCGCCGGCGCCGAGGGGGCTGCCCCGCCGGGACCGGACGCCGCCTTGCGATCGCCCGAGTGGCCGTGGAACGTGCGGGTGGGCGAGAACTCGCCCAGCTTGTGACCCACCATGTTCTCCGTGGTGAACACGGGAACGAACTTGCGGCCGTTGTGCACGGCGAACGTCAGGCCCAGCATCTCGGGCATGATGGTCGAGCGGCGCGACCAGGTCTTGATCACCTTCTTCGATTTCTGGCGCTGCGCCTCGACCACCTTCTTCATCAGGTGCAGGTCGATGAACGGGCCTTTTTTGATTGAGCGAGCCATTGCTTATCTCCAGCGTCCTATGACTTCTTGCCGCGTCGTTTGATGATCATCGAATCGGTGCGCTTGTTCTCGCGCGTCTTGAGGCCCTTCGACAGCTGGCCCCAGGGCGAGCAGGGATGACGGCCGCCCGAGGAACGACCTTCGCCACCGCCCATCGGGTGATCGACCGGGTTCATGGTGACGCCGCGGTTGTGCGGGCGGCGGCCCTTCCAGCGCGTGCGGCCGGCCTTGCCGATGTGCACGCTGCCGTGCTCGATGTTGCCGACCTGGCCGATGGTGGCGCGACAGTCGAGGTGGACTTTACGAACCTCGCCCGACGGCAGGCGAACCTGGCCCCAGTCGCCCTCTTTCGCCATCACCTGCGCGCCCACGCCCGCCGAGCGAACCAGCTGGGCGCCGCCCAGGATCTTCAGCTCGACGTTGTGGATGGTGGTGCCCAGCGGAATGAAGCGGATGGGGAGGTTGTTGCCGGGCTTGATGTCGGCGTTGCGCGAGGACACGACGGTGTCGCCGACGCTGAGGCCGTCCGGACACAGGATGTACGCCTTGTCGCCGTCCACGTAATGCAGCAGGGCGATGCGCGCCGTGCGGTTCGGATCGTATTCGACGGTGGCCACCTTGGCGGGCACGCCCACCTTGTTGCGGCGAAAGTCGATGACGCGAAAGCGGCGCTTGTGGCCGCCGCCGCGAAACCGGCTGGTGATGCGACCGTAGTGGTTACGCCCACCGGTCCTGGTCATCTTTGTGGTCAGCGACTTTTCGGGGGCGTTCCCCTGCGTCAGCTCGGAGAAATCCGGCGAGACGCGGCCGCGGCTGCCTGGCGTGGTGGGATTATGCGGACGAAGACCCATGGCTTAGACCCCTTCGAAGAACTCGATGTTCTGACCAGCGGCGATGGTGACGATGGCTTTCTTCCAGTTCGACCGCTTGCCGACGAACCGACCCATCCGCTTCTCTTTGCCGCGCACGACCGAGGTGCGGACCGACAGCACGCTGACGTTCCACAGCTTCTCGACGGCGTGACGAATCTCGACCTTGTTGGCGTCGCGGGCCACTTCAAACAGCAGCTGCGGCTTGGTGGTCTCGGCGTCCGTCTCGGACTCGGGGCTGCCGCCCGTCTCCTTGAGACGGGTCCCCTTCTCGGTCAGCAGCGGGCGCTTGATGATCTGTTCTGGTGGGCGCATGAAATAACTCCCTGCTAGGCCGATGCCGAAGCCGAGGCGGTTTCAGCCGCCGCCGGCTGAAACCGCTGCTCGATTTCCTTGATGGCGCTGGCGGCGATGACCAGGCCGGGATGATTGAGGATGTCGTAAACGTTCAAACCTTCCGGGGCCAGGTACTTCGACGCCGCCAGGTTGCGCGCCGACTTGGACAGGTTGGTGTTCTCCTTCGAGTCGACCAGCACCGCCGATTCAACGCCCAGCACCTTGAGGATCGAAGCGAGCTGCTTCGTCTTGGGCGCCTCGAAGGACAGCTTGTCGACGATGACCAGCTTCTTTTCCTTCGCGCGCAGCGACAGCGCGCAGGCCAGGGCGGCCCGCCGGACCTTCTTGGGCACCGTGTACGAATAGTCGCGCGGGTGCGGCCCGAAGACCTTGCCGCCGCCCACGTGGTTGGGGGCGCGGGTGGAACCCTGACGGGCGTTGCCGGTCCCCTTCTGCTTGTAGGGCTTCTTGCCGCCGCCCCGCACGTTGGCGCGGGTCTTGGTTGAATGCGTCCCGGCCCGCTTGGCCGCCTGTTGCGCCTTCACCACCTCCCACAGGAGGTGCTCTTTGACCTTGGTGCCAAAGACGTCGTCGGCCAGCGCGAGTTCGCCGACCTTCTTGCCCTGGATGTTCACGATGTCGATCTGCATGACTTCGCTCCGCGGTTTCTTAGGTCTTGATCTCGACGTCGACGCCCGCTGACAGGTCCAGCTTCATCAGCGCGTCCAGGGTCTGCTGCGTCGGCTCGAGGATGTCGAGCAAGCGCTTGTGGGTCCGGATCTCGAACTGCTCGCGCGACTTCTTGTCGACGTGAGGCGAACGAAGCACCGTGAACTTGTTGATCTTGGTGGGCAGCGGCACGGGGCCGGCCACCTGCGCGCCGGTGCGCTTGGCGGTGTCGACGATCTCGCCCGCTGACTGATCCAGCAGCCGGTGATCGTACGCCTTCAGTCGAATTCTGATTTTTGGTGTCACTTCGCTTTGACCTCATCCGGGTGAATCTTGGTGACGACGCCGGCGCCGACGGTCTTGCCGCCTTCGCGAATGGCGAAGCGCAGACCTTCCTCGCAGGCGATCGGCGTGATCAGCTCGATGTCGAGGTTGATGTTGTCCCCCGGCATCACCATCTCCACGCCCTCGGGCAGCGTGCACAATCCCGTCACGTCCGTCGTGCGGAAGTAGAACTGCGGTCGGTATCCCTTGAAGAACGGCGTGTGTCGTCCGCCCTCTTCTTTCTTCAAGATATACACCTCGCCCTTGAACTTCTTGTGCGGCGTGATCGACCCAGGCTTCGCCAGCACCTGGCCGCGCTCGATCTCCTCCCGCTTCGTCCCTCGCAGCAGCGCCCCGATGTTGTCGCCAGCCCGACCTTCGTCCAGCAGCTTCCGGAACATCTCCACGCCCGTCACCACCGTCTTGACCGTGTCCTTGAATCCCACGATCTCCACTTCCTCGCCCACCTTCACGATGCCGCGTTCCACGCGCCCCGTCACCACCGTCCCGCGGCCGGAGATCGTGAACACGTCCTCCACAGGCATCAGGAACGGCTTGTCGATCTCGCGCTTCGGCTCCGGGATGAACGTGTCGCACGCCTCCAGCAGCTTCAGCACCGACGGCTCGCCCAGCTCGCCCGGGTCGCCTTCCAGCGCCTTCAGCGCGCTGCCCCGCACGATCGGCGTCGTGTCGCCCGGGTACTGGTACTTCGACAGCAGCTCGCGCAGCTCCAGCTCCACCAGGTCCAGCAGCTCGGCGTCTTCCTTGGCGATCATGTCCACCTTGTTCAGGAAGACCACAATCGCCGGTACGCCCACCTGGCGCCCCAGCAGGATGTGCTCGCGCGTCTGCGGCATCGGGCCGTCAGGCGCCGACACCACCAGGATCGCGCCGTCCATCTGCGCCGCCCCGGTGATCATGTTCTTGATGTAGTCGGCGTGCCCCGGGCAGTCGACGTGGGCATAGTGACGGTTCCCCGTCTCGTACTCCACGTGGGCGATCGCGATGGTGATGCCGCGTTCTCGCTCTTCCGGCGCCTTGTCGATCTGATCGTACGCCAGGAACTTCGCGCCGCCCTTCTTCGCCAGCACCTTGGTGATCGCCGCCGTCAGCGTCGTCTTCCCATGGTCGACGTGTCCGATCGTCCCGATGTTCAGGTGCGGTTTGTTTCGTACGAATTTTTCTTTGGCCAT
>DATLVT010000267.1:0-5712 GCA_035577105.1 Polyangia bacterium | reverse complement strand
CGGCCTGTGGATCGGCATCTTCACGTCGCTGCTGGTGATCCTGGCCTGGGGTGTGAACCTGGTGTCAAAGACCAAGGCCACCATGTTCGGCGGGACGGTCACGCTGCTGGGATTCGCCGTGGCCTATTCCGTCCGCAAGGGTTGGCTGGGCGGCCACCGCGCCGGATTCACCGACGCGGAGGCCGCCGAGAAGGCCGCCTCCGACCTGGCCAGCGCCATCGAGGTGGTCACCGTCGAGGAAGCCCTGGACATGAAGACCATGTACCCCTCGACGACGCTGGTGGCGGTGCGCTCGCCGAACCTGCGGCTGTTTCAGGAAGCCCTGGCCCGCTCGCGCGGGGCCGGCGACGCCGCCGTCTACATCATCTTCGTCGACGAGATCCCGGGGTTGTTCTTCCCCCCCAAGAGCGGGCCCTCCAAGGAGGCGCTGTCCGTCCTGACCGCGGCGGTCGACTATTTCCGTCAGGCCGGCGTGGTCGCCGTCCCCATCTGGCGCATGGCCCACGACACCGGCGCGTCGGTCGCCGGCGCCGCCCACAAGCTGGGCGTGGAGGCCGTCATGGTCGGCACGTCGCAGCGAAACGCGGTCTGGCATTTGCTGCGCGGCAGCGTGCTCAAATCGCTGGTGAAGGATCTGCCTCATCATATGCGTGTATGGATATGCAACTGAGGCCTGCGGGAAGGAATCGGATGTTCGCTGATGGCGCGTGCGGCGTCGCGCTGATCGCTGCCTGCCTGTCGTTCGCCTGCAGCGCCGGTTCGGTCGGTGGGGGCGGTGGGGGAACCAATGGGGGAACCGGGGGGATCACCGCCGGGGGCGCCGGCGGGACCATCACTGGAACGGGCGGCGGCGGTGGTGACGTTGGTGGGGGAAGCGGCGGCGGCCCGGGGTCGGGGATGGACGCGGCACCGGTGGATGACCACGACGGGGGAGGCAACCCCGACACGACAGCGACCGAGGGCGGCGCCGACGCCAGCGTCGAATCGAGCGCCACCGATCCCGGCACCGAGGGCGACGGCGTCCGCGAGATCGGGCCCAGTTACAGCGACGCGACCGAGATTTCGGCGCACGGCGCACCCAAGGGCAAGACCATCTCGTTCATCATGAAGATGGGCTCCAGCAAGATCTACCCGAAGGCCATCGATCGGGCCGTCACCGTGTACGTGCCGACGCAGTACGTGGCCGGCACGCCGGCGCCGGTGATCGTCGCCCAGGACGGCACGAACTTCTTCGACTTCGTCACGCTGCTCTCGAACACGCTGGACAACTTCATCAGCGCCAAGAAGCTTCCGCCCATCGTCGCCGTCTACGCCGGCAACGGCGGCGGCGACGCGCAGGGCAGCGAACGCGGCCTCGAGTACGACACGGTCTCGGGCGTCTACGCCGAGTGGGTCGATCAGGAGCTGCTGCCGCGGGTCGAGATGGAGACCAAGACCCAGGCCAAGACGCAGGCGGTGACCTTCACCCACGATCCCGAAGGGCGGGGCGCGCTGGGCGGCAGTTCGGGCGGCATCGCGTCGTTTTCGATGATGTGGTGGCACCCGGATCTCTTCAGGCGGGCGGTGATCTATTCCGGTTCCTTCGTGGCCCAGGAGTTCCCCATCAACCCGGACCATCCGCTGGGGGGCTGGAACTATCACGAGGACAAGGACAACGACGCCGGCGGCATCATCGCCAAGACCGATCCGATCAAACCGATACGCGCCTGGCTGGAATGCGGCTCCCAGGACAACGACGTCGGCTCGACGCAGTACCCGCACTATGACTTTCAATTCGCTGGCCAGCACATGGAGTTGAAGCTGGCCGCCAAGGGCTATCACGTGCACCTCGATCACGGTAACGGGGCCGGCCACGTCGACAGCCGCGTGGTCCGCCAGACCCTGCCCGAGGCCATCCTGTGGGCCTGGCGCGGCTATGCGCCGAAGTGACGCTCGCGGAAGGTTTCTACACCGCGCCTAAAGTGGCAGGGCCCTCTACATAGGCGACAGGTTCACCCGTTGACGGGGACGCGAACCGGCCTTTACGATGGGACTGTGGGCCGTCTGCGCGCAGAGATCATTCTCGGGTTGATGGCGACGTCTGTCGTTGTCGGCGCGCGTGCCTCGGCCGAGACCGTCGCTGTGGTCAGTCGCCCGCCGCCCGCCGCGGACGCAGCCAGCACCTCGACCGGAGAACGCCCCCTGGTCGGCACGCCGATGTCGTGGCCGAAAACTGGTCCGGCGCGCGTGGTGTGGACCGGATTTCAGATGAGCGGGGATGGTGGGTCACGCGTCTATTTACAGACGACCAATGACGTCGAGGTCAGCGTCAAGGCCAGCAAGGACGGACTGACGGTGACGGTTCACAACTGCCGCATTCATGTCCGCAACGGCGGGCGGCCGCTTGATACCCGATTCTTTTCCACGCCGGTGAAGTCGGTCTCGCTCAGCCAGCGCAAGAAGGACGTCGCGCTGCTCATCGGGCTCAAGGCACCGCTGGAGGCGACGCCCCGCAGGGAGCCCGGGCCGAACGGCAGCCAGTTCTGGGTGCTCGACTTTCCGTCGGGAAAAAGCATTCTGGCTGATGGGCCGGCGCCCGCCGCCGCTCGACCGTAACCGCGGACGCTGCTCCGAAAGACTAAAGTCAACCTGCGGTTTTGACGATGGATTCTCGGGATGTCCCGATTGTCTTGGTCTGTCTTGCCGGTGCTGGCGGTGGCCTGTGCCGTGGCCGTGTCGAGCCTGGGGTGCGGCGGCAACCAGGTGGCGGGCGTGCCGTACGTTCGGTCAGAGGCCGGCATCCCGGACCGGATCATCTACGATCACGTGCCGGGCGAACCGGAAGCCAGCGACGCCGTCACCGACGCCGATGACGCGGGCGACGGCGGCGGCGATGTTGTGGACGCTGCGGTCGACGGCGACGGCGCCAGCGATGGCGACAGCGCGGAGGCCATGGAGGCCGGCGACGCCGCCGGCGACGCCACGGACGATGGCGACGGCGACGCGGCGGAGACAGCCGCTTCGCAGGTCAGCGTCTCGGTCGACGTGCCGATCGACAACGCCATCGTTCCCACGCAAAGGCCGTTGATCCCCACCGTCAGCGTGACGGTGACCCTGGCCGCCGGCACCAGCGCCGACGACATCGCCAGCGTCGACGCCGACGTCTGGTCGACCGGCACGGGTGGCAAGAAGCTGTCTACCACCAAGCTGACGCTGACCAGCCGCCCCGGCGGCGATGCCAGCGGGGTGGTGAACTATCTGTATGCCGAGACCCCGCTGGACCTGACGCTGCTGCAAAGCGGAACCTACGAGCTGCGCATCACCGCCACGACCAACACCGGCGTGACCGGCATGGCCACGCGCAGCTTCCGCGCTGATTCCGGCCCGCGCATCACCATCACCAAGCCGGTCGAGGGCGCGCCGTACAAGGGCTCCATCGCCGCCACCGTCCAGATCGAGGACGCGCTGTTCGGTCCCATCTCGAACGTGGTCATGACCATCGGGAATCAGACGCTGACCGTCAACGGGCCCACCGGCAACCCGGCCCGCGATTACACGGCGCTGATCGATTTCAACGCGTACATGCCGCCGCTGGACGGCGAACAGCTGTTCAAGGTGTCGGCCAGCAACGTCAACGGCACCAAGACCAGCGCCACCACCCGGTTCGTCATCGACAACGCCGGGCCGTCGATCGAAGAGGCCTTCCCCGCGGCCGGCGCCATCATCGGCGGGATCACCACCATCTCCGCCCTCATCACCGACCCGGCCAAGGTGCTGGATTCGTCGGTGGTGGCCGTGGTGGCCCACGGCAGCGAACGCTTCGAGGTGCCGCTGGACGCCGACCCGGCTTTCCCCGGCGTCTATTCGCACAAGTTCGACACCCGCCTGCTGGACGTTCACGACGTCTATCCGACGCTGTCGCTGCGCGCCTCCGATCTGCTGGGCAATCAATCGTCCATCGGTTACACGGTGGCGCTGGACAACACGCCGCCGCTGGCCGATCTGGATCCGCCCGCCGACTTCCGGGTGATGGTGAAGGACACCAACCTCTGGCGCTGCAGCTGGCGCTTTGATCCGCTGGGCACCGACGCGGTCAACGACGGCGACGTGGTGGCGCAGCTGTTCGACATCAGGGCGCGCGTCGAGGATCACGGCAACACGCCGCTGTCCGGCGGGATCGACATCGTCCCCATCTCGATGATCGATCCCAAGCGGGTCGAGCTGCTGATCCTTGACGACACCACGCGACCGCTGGTGGTCGACAGCGACGGCGACGGCATCTGCGACAAGGTCAACCCGCTGCTGGTCCCCACCAGCACGCCCATGTCGTCGAAAGACGCGCTGCTGATCAACCTGGTGCCGATCGCCCCCAGCGGCAGCGGCGACATGACGCCCGACCCTTCGGCGCTGGACATCGGCTGCGCGCCCGGGACGGGGACCAACCCGCCCGATCCGCTGTGCGCGACGTCGGACCTGACGGCGGCCATCCCCTATGCGTTCTCGCGCGCCTCGGCCATCTGGTCGATGGCGCCGGTGATCGGCGCGACGCCTTATTGCGTGGGGAACCAGTTCGACGCCTTCGCCAACAACATCGGCGACGGCTGGGCCTGCCTGGCCATTCGCGCCGCCGACTTCCTGGGCAATCAGCAGGTCTCGCGCGTGATCCGGATCTGCATCGACCACGACGGCATCGGCAACGAGTGCCCGCAGGGACGCATCAGCCAGGTCACGAACGGCGCGCCCATCGTGGTCACCACGGTGCTGGCGCACGGCCTGGCCACGGGCGACCAGGTGGCGCTGGGCAAGGTGTCACCGCCGGTGGCCAACGGACACTGGACGGTCACGGTCATCGACGCGAATAACTTTTCGCTGGATGGGTCGTCGACCGATCCGGGGCTGCCACCCGGCAGCGGCGGGACGTTCGTGCGCACCACCAGCATGCCGGACTGCACCGGCACGCAGATCTCCGTGCAGCCGGTGGCGGTCGACGGCGCTGCTCGCTGCGTCCCCTGGGCGTCGTTCCCGCACAACGAAGCCCGCCCGATGTAGCAGTGCTGGCGAACGCCAGCGTCGCGGTGATTACCAGGCGCTGGTGGCCAGGCCGCGCGGCGCCGCCCGCCGTGACGTGTGCACCGGCTTGCTGTACCAGGAGGTCTGGGCGGCGCTGGGCGCTTCGGTCTCGAAGCGCAGGAACACCACCTTCAAGAAACGCTTGCGGCCGATGCGTTCCTGACCGAAGAGTCCCCCCAGCACTTCCCACATGTAATCGCCGGGGCGGTAGACCGCCGAGCGATAGAGCGGGGCCAGGACGCGCATCCAGGTGCCGTCCGGCGTCTGTCCGTCGGCCAGCAATCCCTGGCGATAGTAGTAGGTGGGAAAGACGTAGGTCGACTGGTAGCCGGGGCGTTTCCAGTGCGCGTACAGCGGGAACAGGATCGACGTGCTGTTCTCGCCGCGCTTGAAATCCCACCACAGCGGAAAGGCCACGGTGGTGGCGTCCGTGGGCGTGGTGTGCCGGTAGAACAGCGGCGCGATCCAGTACACGTTCTGGTCGGAGTCGCGCTGATACCTGGCCACCAGCGGGATGAAGATCGAGAACCGGCTCTGATGCTGCTCATGAAAATCGTAGTAGAGAGGGAACCCGATCGTCGTCGACGAGGCGATGTCCCGATAGCGCCAGAAGAGGGCCAGGAACGTGGTGAGGCCGCCCTCCGGGTTGGTGCGCGACACCGA
>DATLVT010000266.1:0-3554 GCA_035577105.1 Polyangia bacterium | reverse complement strand
CGTGGCGTCGAAGACCCGGAGCTGGAAGTGGCTGTTGTCCACCTCGGTGGCCACGATGCGCTGCCCATCGGGCGAGAAGCGCGGGTTGGACAGGAAATGCCCGTGGCCTTCCTGGTAAACGACCCGCGCCGCGCCGCTGGCCAGGTCCAGCACCGCCAGATCGTGATGGTCGCCGTCGGCGCGCGAGAAGACGTACCGCTTGCCGTCGGGGCTGATCGCGCCGCCGGGGCCGCGCAGATCGTGGTTGACCACCGAAAGGGTGTCGCTGGCCACGTCGTAACGGTACAGGCGTGACGCCTGGTACGTCGGATCGCGATCGATCGACACGAAGTACAGCGTGCGCGCGTCGCCGGTGAAACCAAGCCCGCTTACCAAGATCGGCTGCCCCACCGCCAATCGTCGAGGCGGGATCACGTCGGTGAGGTTTCGTTCGGCGCGCAGCTTTCCGTCCGGGGCGAAGATCTGCAGGCGGGCCGGCTGGTCGTGATCGGCGGTGATCAGCGCCTCCGTCCCGTCGGCGGCGCGTGCATAGCGGGCGCTGTATCCCGCGGGCCTGACCACCCGCTGGCCCGCCGGGCGCGCCCGGGGCGGCAGGTTGGTCGCAACCTCGTCGGCGAACTCGTCGATCAGCGTCGACAGCGTCTTGTCGTACGCCTGCCAGAAGCGCAGGTTCACCCACAGCGGAAAGAAGATGGAGCGTCCCTGCACGTTGATGAGGCGCCACAGCTTCTGTTCGCCGTAGCGATCGGCCAGAAAGCGCACGAACTGACTGCCCACCAGATAGTGGTTGCCGGCGTGAAAGTCGCGCTGAAAGATGCTGAGGTCGCCGCCGTTGATGCGATGACCGGCATAGGCGGCGGCAAAGACCCCGCGCCAGAACGGCCAGGCCAGCCGTCCGGTGCCGGGCTGCAGCTTGGTCTCGTAATAGACCGCCAGCCCTTCGTCGAACCACAGGTCCAGGCCCACCTGCGGCGTCAGCACCGCCCCGAACGCGGCGTTGATGAACCAGAAAAAGCTGCCGATCTGCTGCAGGTGAACGTAGTGGACGATCTCGTGACAGGCCGTCTCGCCCGGATCGGGAGGCTGTCCCATCTCCAGTGAAAACAGATCGACGGTGTCATAGGTGGGGATGATCGCCTGCGTGTCGTAACCGATGACGCGCGGGGTGACGAAGGCGTTGTTCAGCGGCAGATCGGCGAACAGCACGATCATCTTTTGATCGGAGACGCCGTTGTGAATCTGGGCCACCCGGACCAGATAGCCGGCGCAGCCTTCGACGTAGGTCGACAGTCGTCGTGCCTCGTCCTGTCGTCCCTCGGGGTAATAGACGATCAGGTGTTCGGTCTCGACGGCGCGCATGGGGTGTCGGGCCAGCGCCGAGGCCACGTCCTGCGGCAGGATGGGCGCTGACGAGGGCACGCAGCCGGCGGTAGCGCCCGCGACGGTGGCCGCGGCGAGTGCGCAGGCCACCAGCGTGCGAAGGTGCATGGAGGGGAGGTATCGCGGGTCGGGCCGCTCGGTCAATGGTTGGTTGCCGGGCGGCCGGCGGCGCGTGAGCGGCGTGAGCAAAGCAGATCGTATACTAGCGACGGCGCGTCCCCGCCGGTGCGCCGCGGAAGATCGTGAACCGAGATCGCTGGACCGCCCCCGACGTCGCTCCTTCGCGCCCTTCGGCGCCGCCCGCGCTGCGCGCGCTGCTGGGACCGACCAACACCGGCAAGACGCACGCCGCGATCGAGCGGATGCTAGAGCACGACAGCGGGATGATCGGATTACCGTTGCGCCTGCTGGCCCGCGAGGTCTACGACCGCGTCGCGGCGCGCGTGGGGCAGGCGGCGGTGGCCCTGGTGACAGGCGAGGAGAAACGGGTGCCGCCCCAGCCGCGCTACTGGGTCTGCACCGTCGAGGCGATGCCCATCGAACGCGCGGTCGATTTTCTGGCCGTCGACGAGATCCAGCTGGCCAACCATCGCCAGCGCGGCCACGTGTTCACCCAGCGAATCCAGCACGCCCGCGGTCGCCGCGAGACCTGGCTGCTGGGATCGGCCACCATGCGCTCGCTGCTGGCCCGGCTGTGCCCCGACGCCGTGATCGACGGTCGGCCCCGCCTGTCGACGCTGTCGCACGGCGGAAACTGGGCGCTGTCGGCCCTGCCGCCGCGGTCGGTGGTGGTGGCGTTCTCGGCGACGCGGGTCTACGAGCTGGCGGAGATCATTCGCCGCAAGCGGGGTGGGGCGGCCGTGGTGATCGGCGCGCTGTCGCCGCGGGCGCGCAACGCCCAGGTGGCGCTGTTCCAGGCGGGCGAGGTGGACACCCTGGTGGCCACCGACGCCATCGGGATGGGCCTGAACCTGGACGTCGACGCCGTCGTCTTCGCCGAGCTGCGCAAGTTTGACGGGCGGCAGGCGCGCGTCCTGCACGACGCCGAGCTGGCCCAGATCGCCGGACGCGCCGGCCGTCATTTGCAAGACGGACAGTTCGCCACGCTGGAGCCGCTGCCCGCGCTGCCCGACGCCACCGTGCGCGCTCTGGAGCAGCACCGTTTTCCCGCCGACCAGCGTCTTTACTGGCGCAATCACCTGCTGGACCTGGATTCAGTGGAAGGCCTCCTGTCGTCGCTGCGCCGGCGGCCGCCCGCGCCCTGGCTGCGCCTGGCCGACGACGCCGAGGACCTGCGCGCCGCCACCGCGCTGTGCCGCATCCCCGACGTGCAGGCGCTGGCCCAGGGGCCAGAGCGCGTGGCCTTGCTGTGGCAGGTCTGTCAGATTCCCGATTTTCGCCAGCGCCCCTTCGACGATCACTTTCACCTGATCGCCGCCGCGTATCGCCAGCTTTGCGCCGGGCGCCAGCGGCTGGGGCCCGACTGGATCGACGAGCATCTGCGCCGGCTGGATCGCCCCGACGGTGATCTGGAGACGCTGCTGGATCGCATGTCGGCGGTGCGAACCTGGACGTACATGACCGCGCACGGGCAGTGGGTCGACGACGCGGCCGACTGGCAGGCGCGCACGCATGACCTGGAAGATCGCCTCAGCGACGCCCTTCATCAGACGCTGGTCCAGCGTTTTGTCGACGAGCCGGGCCGCCGCCGTCGGTCCACCCGCTCGTCGTCGCTGTCGTCGTCATCGGCAACGGCGGCCGGAATGCGCTCGCTGGCCGGCGAGCTGGCGTCCAAGATTCCGGGCGCGCGCGCCCTGCACGCGGATCCCGCGGCGTCCGGGGGCGGCCATGGCGGCCATCCAGGCGCTGCCGATGGCGGCGCCTGGGTGGAACCGCTGGTCGATGCGCCGCACGCGCGCTTTCGCGTGCAGGGGGACGGGCGCATCCTGGTCGACGATCGCGTGGTGGGACGGCTGGTGCGTGGCGCCGGCCGCCTGCACCCTGAAGCGGTGGTCATTCCCCCCATGCCCGGCGGCGCGCGCCTGCGCCTGGGGCGGCGGCTGCTGGCGTTCGCCCGCGATCTGGTCGCCGAGCTGCTGGCGCCGTTGCCCGCCGCCGACGAGACGCTGGAGCCCGCCGCGCGCGGCATCGTCTATCAACTGCACCAGAACCTG
>DATLVT010000265.1:0-17640 GCA_035577105.1 Polyangia bacterium | reverse complement strand
ATCGGCACTTTGCCCACCAGGTGCTGCGCATCGGATACAACTACAAGGGTCTCACCGAGATCGGCGGCCTGGTGCTGCTGCCGGAGTATCGCCATCACGGTGATCAGCTGGGACGGCTCTTGTCCTACGTGCGCTTCCTTTACATCGCCAATCACCGCCGGATGTTCTGCGACGAGGTGGTGTCAGAGCTGATGCCGCCGCTGGAAGCGAACGGCACCAGCCTGCTGTGGGAGTCCCTGGGCCGACAATTCACCGGCCTTTCGTATCAAGAGGCCGATCGGCTCTCCCAGACCAACAAGGAGTTCATCCGCGCGCTGTTCCCCCAGGATCCCCTGTACGCCACGCTGTTGCCGCCGCACGTTCAGGAGCTGATCGGCAAGGTGGGCCCGGAAACCAAGGGGGTCGAGCGCATGCTGCGCGAGATCGGCTTTGCCTATGCCCACCGCATCGATCCATTCGACGGCGGCCCGCACTTTCACGCCCGCACCGACGACATCACGCTGGTGGCCGGCACCCAGCGCGCCCTTCTGAGCCCCGACGAGCCGCCCCCCGAGGCCGTGCTGCGACGCTGTCTGGTGGCCCGGGAAAGCGCGGCCGAGCCACGATTCCTGGCGGTGAAGACCGCCGCCCCACCGCTGGGGAACGATGGTACCCTGGCCCTGCCAGCCGACGCCCGGCGGGCGTTGCGGTTGGTGCCGGGCGATCAGTTGGCGGTGCTCCCCTTCTGATCGTTCCTTCATGCCTTCCACCGTCCTCATCGTCGACGACGAAAAAAACATCCGGCGCACGGTGCGCATGGTCCTTGAGGGCGAAGGTTTCAACGTGGAAGAAGCGGGCAGCGGCGAAGAGGCCCTGGCCCGCCTGCCCGAAGTGGGCGCCGACGTGATGCTGCTGGACGTTCAGCTGCCCGGGATGTCCGGCCTGGAGACGATCGAACGTCTGGCCAAGGTGAAGAACCCCGAGCAGCACCCGACGGTAATCATGATCTCCGGGCACGCCACGCTGGCCGATGCGGTACGGGCGGTCAAGGCGGGAGCCTACGACCTCATCGAAAAGCCGCTGGATCGCGAGCGGTTGATCGTGGCGCTGCGCAACGCGCTTGAACGGCGGGCCATGGTCCGCGAGGTGGCCGGCCTGCGCGCGCTGGCCGACGAGCGGTTCGAGATGGTGGGACGCAGCGCCGTGATGGCCGCGCTGTGCGCCCAGATCGCCAAGGTGGCGCCCACCCGGACTCGCGTCCTCATCACCGGCGAGTCGGGCACCGGCAAGGAGCTGATCGCCCGGGCCATCCACCGCGAGAGCGCCCTGCGCGATCGCCCGTTCATCAAGGTGAACTGCGCGGCCATCCCGCCCGAGCTGATCGAATCAGAGCTGTTCGGTCACGAACGAGGCGCCTTCACCGGCGCCACCGCCCGCAAGCGCGGCCTGTTCGAGATGGCCGACGGCGGCACCATTTTTCTCGACGAGATCGGTGACATGATCGCCTCGGCCCAGGCCAAGGTGCTGCGGGTGCTGCAGTCGGGGGAGTTCACGCGCGTGGGCGGCGAGCAGACCCTGAAGGTCGACGTGCGGGTGGTGGCCGCCACCAACCGCGATCTGCCGGCTGCGGTGGCGACCGGACAGTTTCGCGAAGATCTCTATTTTCGGCTGGCCGTCGTGCCCTTGCGGGCCCCGCCCCTGCGCGACCGCGGCGACGACATCCCCCTTCTGTGCGCCACCTTCATCGAGAGCGCCTGCCGCGAAAATGGCATGAAGGTGAAGGGCATATCGGGCGAGGCGGTGTCCATGCTGTCCGCTTACCCGTGGCCCGGCAACGTGCGCGAGCTGCGCAACGTGATCGAGCGGCTGGTGATCCTGTCTGAAGAGAGCATCGGCGTGGGCGACCTGCCGGAAGAGATCGTCGAGGAGGTGTCCAGGCGGCGGCGCGAAGAGACGCAGGCCACCGGAACGCCGGTGCTGCCGCGGGTCGAGCTGCCGGCCGAGGCGCGGGCCCTGCCCTTGCGCGAGTTCCGCGACCACATGGAGCGTGAGTACATCCGGATCAAGCTGGAAGAAAACGGCTGGAACATTTCCCGCACCGCCACCCTGCTGGGAATCGAGCGCACCAACCTGCACAAGAAGATGCGCGCCCTGGGCCTGTCGCGCGACGAACGCGCGCCCGGCGCGTGAGGGTGACGGGTGCGATGATTCGGCTGGCGGGATTCTTCGGGCTGACCGGCGTGGCGCTGGGAGCCTTCGGCGCGCACGGCCTGCGCGAACGGCTGGGCCCCGGAATGCTGGAGGTCTACCGAACCGGCGTTCTTTATCAACTGATCCATGCCGTGGCCTTGCTGGCCGTCGCCCTGGGCGCCGCCCGCCTGCGCCGCCCCCGCGCCGTGGCGGCCCTGTTCACCGCGGGGATCGTCATCTTTTCAGGCAGTCTCTACGCGCTGGCCTTGACCGAGGTTCGCCTGCTGGGCGCCATCACCCCCGTCGGCGGCCTGGCCTTCATGGCCGGCTGGGTGGTGCTGCTGCTGGAACGATCGCCGCCGGCACCGACGACGTAGACGAGTAGACGACGTGGCCTGCCGACAGGAAACGCTCACTCCTTCCGGCGGGGGCGCGGAGGGGTGGGACAGAGCCTCGGCGGGCACGGACGCCTTACGCGGCCGCGGTGAGGTGAACAAGAAAACCCACGCGGCAGTCCGCGACGCGCCACAAGGCCTTGAACAGATCCAGCGGCCGCACGGGGCGTCCTCGACTCTCCGCTGGCAACCTGCCCTGCGGGGCGGACCCCTCCGGGCAGGAGCGCTCCGAGACGTCCCGCCGAGACTCTGTCCCACCCCTCCGCGCGCCTGTATGCCTTCATCCGTTACGCGCGAGCGCCGCCGATGACGGAGCTCCGGCCCGATGGGGAAGGTTTCCTGCAACGACAGGACCCGCCCACGCGGAGGAGGCGGACGCCGCAAGGTCCACCTCAGCTCTCTCGACCTTGTGACCAACGATGAGAGGCCAACATTAGGGCCGGTCCAGCACCTCGCGGACCTTGCGCAGAAGCGCTTCGGGCGTGATGGGCTTGCCCAGGAAGGCGATGCCGACAGCGGCGCGGCCGGTGTCGTGGACGACGGTGTCGCCACCATAGCCCGAGACGTAGAGCACGCGCATGTCGGGCCGCGCCGAGGAGAGCCGCGCCGCCAACTCGCGGCCGCTCATGCGCGGCATGACAACGTCCGTGAGCAGGAGATGGATGCGCCCCTCGGCCTTTTCGGAGAGCAGGAAGGCCTCGCCGCCGTTCCTGGCGTCAAGCACGTCATAACCCGCGCGGCTGAGGATCGCCCGCAGCAGCGTGCGAACCTGATCCTCGTCCTCGACGACCAGGATGGTCTCCGTGCCGCGCAGGGTGGTGGGTGCCGGAGCGCTGGCAGGGGGTGGGTCGACGGCACGATCGACGCGCGGGAAATAGATCCGGAAGGTCGTTCCGCGGCCGAGGGCACTGTCGACGCTGACGTGGCCTCCGCTCTGCGTGACGATTCCATAGACCATCGACAGCCCCAGGCCAGTGCCGTCCTCTTTCGTGGTGAAGAACGGTTCGAAGACCCGCGCGCTGGTCGCCCCGTCCATGCCGATGCCCGTGTCGGTGACCACCAGCATGACGAAGGGGCCTGGGACGACGCCCGGGTGGACGGCGGCGTACGCAGCGTCCAGGTCGACGTTCACCGCCTCGATGGTCAGGTCTCCGCCGCTGGGCATGGCATCGCGCGCGTTGACGACCAGGTTCATGATCACCTGATCGACCTGCCCGGGATCGGCGTGGATCTGGCCGAGATCGCCGGTCGGCAGGAAGGCCAGGGCGACGTCTTCACCCACCAGGCGGCGCAGCATCCTCTCCAGGCCGGCGAGGATCTGATTGAGGTCGAGGACCCGCGGCTGCAGCACCTGGTGACGGCTGAACGCCAGCAGCTGCCGCGTCAGCTCCGCCGCCCGATGGCCCGCCTTGCTGATCTCATCAATATCGGCGCGCATCCGGTGACCAGACGGCAGGTCCTCCAGCACCAGCGCAGAGGTGCCCAGGATGACCGAGAGGAGGTTGTTGAAGTCGTGGGCGACGCCGCCCGCGAGCCGGCCCACTGCTTCCATGCGCTGCGACTGCCGCAGCTGCTCGTCGCGCGCGCGAAGCTGTCCCTCCGCGGCGCGCTGCTGGATGGTCGCCCAGCAGCGCTGGACGAACTCCTGGGTGATGGCGACCTCGTCGCCGGTCCAATCGCGGGGCGTCGCATGGTGAACGGCGAGCATGGCGCGACAGACCCCGTGCTGGGCCAGGGCGCAGCAGATGAAGGCCCTGATCCCCAGGTCGTGATAGGGGCGGACGTCCTCGGTCGGTCCCAGCTCGGCGTCGACGTCGCGCACGACCACCGGCGGACCGCCGCGCCTCAGCTGATCGGCGACCCGCGGTCCGAAGTCGGCAAGGCGATGCTCGCCGACGATGCTGGCGCCCCCCTGGGTGTAATCGTGCAGCACCGTGCAACGATCGGCCTCGGCGTCGACCTCGGCGTAGGCGCAGCGCGCGGCGCCCAGGTGCCGGCCCAGCAGCGGCAGGGCGACGGGCAAGATGCGCTGGGCGTCGGCCAGCTCGCGGGCCGCGTCGCCCAGCTCGTTGACCAGCCGCAGCCGCGACTCGCTGGTGCGCAAGGCCCGCAGGTCCCGATCGTGCGCGATGGCGATGGCCGCCAGGTGGGTGGCGGCCGCGACCCAAGCGGTCTCGTCGTCACGCGGTCCGCGCGCCTCGCGGTAATACATGGCGAAGGTGCCCAGCAGCACGCGCTCGGGCGAGAAGATGGGCGTCGACCAGCAGGCGCGCAGGCCGTACGGCAGCGCCAGTTGACGATATTTCGCCCACGACGGATGGGTGGCGATGTCCTCGACAACCACCGGCACACGGGTGTACGCCGCGGCACCGCACGACCCTTCCGCGGGCCCGACAACACTGCCGTCGATCGCCTGTGAATACTCGCGCGGCAGGTTCGGCGCGGCGCCGTAATGAAGAGAGTGATAGGCCTCGTCGTACAGAAGGATCGAGCACAGCATATTCGGCGCCTGACTCTCGATGAGACGCACGATGGTCTCCAGGACCTGCGCCAAAGGCGCCCCGGTCGCCACCTGCTCCAGCACCCCAGCCTGGCCAGCGTAAAACGCCTTCGACGTCACGCCCACGCGGGCAGCATACTGCGTGTCACAAAAAAGGGGTGGTGCCGGATCAGATCCTGGCCGGCCGGCAGCGGCCGCCGATCGGGCCTATCGCAGGACCACCCACAGCACGCCAACCGCCACCACGATGAGGCTGGTGACCAGCCCGACGCCGGTCAGCAATTTCCGCTGGTCATAGTGGGCCAGCGACTGGTCAAGAGTGGCGATGGCGGTGCTCCGCTCGGCGATGGTCTCTTTCAGACGATCGATTCGCTGATAAAGCGGGCGCAGCTCCGCGGCCGCGGGGCGCGACTGGGCGGCGGCCCGGCCCAGCTGCTCGGTCAGCTCGGCCACCTCGCGCTCCGCCTCCGATCGGTCACGACTGTGGCCCGCGATGCCGGCGCCCATCTCGCCGGCGGCGTGCCGGCGGGCGGTGACCGCGGTGTCGAGCCGGGACCGAGCCTCGCCGGCGGCCGCGCGCAACGACACTGAACGATCGCGCAGCCCGCGCAGTTCGCCTTCCAGCCGGGTGGCCTGGGCCTGCAGCGCCGCCAGCTCGGAAGCCAGAGCGGCCGCCTCGTGGCGCAGGTGGGCCGCCCGAGCCTTGCCGTCGGGACTGCTCGCGGCGGTCTCCGCGTCGCGCTCGTGAGAGGCCAGACGATCGCGCACGCGCCCCAGGCGGGTGGCCACCTCCTGACTCTCGACCGTCACCGGACGAAGCCTCTCGTCGGCCTCGACGCGGGCGGCGTCGCAGGCGCGCCACTCCGCCTCCAGCGCCGTCTCCTGGGCACCCAGCCGAGCGTCCTCGGCCGCCTGCAGCCTCTCGGACGCGGCGATGTCGGCCAGCGCCGCCTCCCGACGGGCTTCGGCGCGACCGATGGCCTCCAGAAGCCCGGTGAGATCGGGCGTGTGAAGACCTTCGCGCAAGATGGCGGTCCCCAGCTCCTTGATGGCCCCTGCCAGCAGGCGCTGCGAACCGTCGCGCTCGTTGACCAGACGCCGCCGTCGCTCGCCCGCGTCCAGCTGGCCGCGCAGGTAAATGTAGATGTAGCCGATCGACTCGGCGATCCAGGCCACCACTGACCAGACCGAGCGGACCGCCTTGGTCACTGGGCCAGGGGGCAAGACGCGGGCGGTGCTGATCTTTGCCTGTGGTCCCGGCGCCAGCGACATCATCGTGGGGGACATGGCCGCCGATAGGGCCGCGGTGGCGGCGGTCTCCGTTCGTCCTTCTCCGCGCGGCGGGGGGCTCGGCGCCCGTGGCAACAGCGGCACCGCCGTCACCGGACCCAGGCGCTTGCCACACTGGGAGCAGTAACCAAGATGGTCGGCATTATGATGTCCGCAATGCCGGCAGGAACGCATGAGGTGTGTAGTTTAACCTGCTACCGAAACCATCACCGGTTTTCAGCGGCCATTATCCATGGTACCGATTTGATATGAACGCCGCCGCCAAGACGAGCTGTCAGGTGATCGAAAAGGCTCTGGGCAAAAGCGCCGCCTACAAGAAGGTCGACGAGGGTCTCTACGTCGTCAAGCAAGGAACCTGCGTGGTGATGATCAACGTCATCGCCTGGCCCCCGGACCGCGCCGTCGTGCGACTGGTCGCCCAGCTGGTCAAGGGCGTGTCGATGGAGGTGCCGCTGGCCCTGCAGCTGCTCGAGATGAACGCCCTCCTCCGCTTCGGCGCCTTCGCGTTCGTGCCGGTCGGCGACATGATCATTTTTTCGCACACGTTGCTGGGCGGAAAGACGCTGGACCCGGTCGAGCTGACCACCACCATCCGCGACGTGGCCATCATCGCCGACGAGTACGACGACCGCATCGCCGCCCGCTATGGCGGCCAGACCATGCAGGACCTGCTGGAAGAAAGCGTCGTCGAGCATTTCCGGACGGCGCACTCGCGCGACCACTTCAAGGCATGAACGGGCGCCCCCGATGTCGATGATGACCGGCGCCAAGGCGAACATTCTGGAAGCGGTCGGCAACACGCCGATCATCAAGCTGCAGAAGGTGGCCCAGCACGTGGCCGCCGACATCTACGTCAAGTGCGAGTACCTGAACCCGGGCGGATCGATGAAGGACCGGGTGGCGCGCAACATCGTCACCGACGCCGAACGGCGCGGCCAGCTGGGCCCGGGCGGGACCATCGTCGAGGCCACCAGCGGGAACACCGGCATGGGTCTGGCTCTGGTGGCGGCGCTGCGCGGGTACCAGTGCGTGTTCGTCATGCCCGACAAGATGTCGCAGGAGAAAGTGGCCGGCCTGCGCGCGTTCGGCGCCCGCGTGGTGATCTGCCCGACCGCCGTCGAGCCCGAGGATCCGCGCAGCTATTATCAGACGGCCAAGCGCATCGTGCAGGAGACGCCAGGCGCCTTCTACGCCAACCAGTACCACAACCCCGCCAACCCCGAGGCGCACTACCAGTCGACGGCGCCCGAGATCTGGAAGCAGACCAACGGCGAGGTTGACGTCTTCGTGGCCGGCATGGGGACGGGCGGCACGATCTCGGGCTGCGGGCGTTTCTTCAAGGAGAAGAAGCCGGGCTTTCGCCTGGTCGGCGTCGATCCCATCGGGTCGCTTTACTACGAGTACATCAAGACCGGGCGCATGACCCGGCCGTTCTCCTACTACGTCGAGGGCATCGGCGAGGATTTTCTGCCCACCACGATGAACCTGAAGATCCTGGACGACGTGGTGCGCGTCGACGACAAGGAATGCTTTCTGATGACGCGCGAGCTGGTGCGCCAGGAGGGACTTTACGTCGGGGGAAGCTCGGGCGCGGCGGTGGCGGGGGCGATCCGCTATGCCGAGATGTCCAAGCGCAAGGAGAACATCCTGGTGCTGTTGCCGGACAGCGCCCAGAAGTACCTGTCGAAGATCTTCGACGACAAGTGGATGCGCGAGAACGGCTTTCTCGACGA
Organism: Polyangia bacterium; assembly: GCA_035577105.1. Taxonomy (GTDB): domain Bacteria; phylum Myxococcota_A; class Polyangia; order Fen-1088; family Fen-1088; genus DATKEU01. The sequence goes on along the minus strand of DATLVT010000265.1, from coordinate 9,553 downwards.
GCCCGATCCCTTGGGCACGGTGGCGCAGCTCCTGCGGGCGAAGAAGCAGCGGCCCCTGGTCACCGCCAAGAAGGGCGACCGCGTTCGCCACGTCATCGGCCTGATGCGCGACAACGGCATCTCGCAGATGCCGGTCCTGGAATCGGCGGGCGGACGCATGGCCGGCATCGTGGCCGAGGTCGACCTGCTGAACTTCCTGGTCAAGGGCGAGAAGAACCTGGACAGCGCCATCGACGATCTCCTGGAATCGGACTACGCCACGGTCACTCCGGCGACGCGCATTCACCTTTTGCGCAACATCTTCAACGACGCCAAGATCGTCGTCGTCGAGGACGTCGATCAGGTCATGGACGTCATCACCAAGATCGATCTCATCGAGTACCTGGCCGAACGCCGCGGCGCCACCGGGTGAGGCGCGCCGTGCCGCCTGGCAAGAAAGCGCCGCCCGCCGCCGTCAAACAGGCGGCGCCCCGTTTTGAAACGCGGGCCATCCACGCCGGCCAGCAGCCCGAACCGGTGACCGGCGCGGTGATGACGCCGATCTTCTTGACCTCGACGTATGCCCAGAAAGGTCCCGGCCAGCACACCGGCTTCGAGTACTCGCGCACGCAGAACCCGACGCGCTTCGCGCTGGAAGCGAACCTGGCCGCGCTGGAGAGCGGATACTGGGGGCTCTGCTTCAACTCGGGGTTGTCGGCCTCGACGGCGGTGATGTCGCTGCTGTCGGCCGGCGATGAAGTGGTGGCCGGCGACGATCTGTACGGCGGTTCGTTTCGCCTGTTCGACAAGGTCTTTCGGCGGCTGGGCCTGACGTTCGTCTACGTCGACGCGCGCGCCCCCGGCGCCATCGCCGCCGCCATCACCGAACGAACAAAGCTGTGCTGGATCGAATCGCCGACCAATCCGTTGCTGCGCCTGGCCGACATCGGCGCCGCGGCGGCCGCCTGCCGGGCGCGCGGCGTGCCGCTGGCCGTCGACAACACCTTCATGACCCCGTACTTCCAGCGCCCGCTGGAGCTGGGCGCGGATCTGGTCGTGCATTCGACCACGAAATATCTCAACGGGCACTCCGACGTGGTGGGCGGCGCCATCGTCGGGCGCGCCGGGGGATTGCGCGATCGCCTGGCCTTCCTTCAAAACGCCATGGGCGGAAGCCAGGCGGCGCTGGACAGCTTTCTGGTGCTGCGCGGAACCAAGACGCTGCACGTCCGCATGCAACGCCACCAGGAAAACGCGCTGGCCGTCGCCCGCTGGCTGGAGTCACGTCCGGAGATCGCGCGGGTGATCTACCCCGGCCTGCCCTCGCATCCGCAGCACGAGCTGGCGCGCAAGCAAATGACCGGATTCGGCGGCATGGTCAGCTTCGTCCTGCGCGAGGACAAAGGCACGCTGGCCCGCGCCCGATCGTTCTTGCAACGGCTGCGGCTCTTCGCCTGCGCGGAGTCTCTGGGCGGCGTCGAATCGCTGGCCGAACACCCGGCCATCATGACCCACGCCTCGATCCCGGCCGACCGCCGCATGGCGCTGGGGATCAGTGACGGGCTCATCCGACTCTCGGTCGGGATCGAAAACGTCGACGACCTGATCGCCGACCTGCAACAAGCGCTTGGCAAGCGCGGCGCAGGCGGATAACGCCAGCTGGCGAGAGGCCGAGCCCTCCCGCACAGCTGGCGAGACCAGCGGCGTCTGCTACTGGCCGGCGCTGTCGGCGGCGCCACCGTCGGCGGCCCGACGACATTGACCGCAGGTGACGATGCCAGGACGGACACAGGTGCAGGCGCGTTCACCGGCCGCGGTGCCAATCATGCATGGCTCCATGCACGTCGCGGGCGGGTTGCCCACGGTGCACCGCGCGTTCGCGCGACACATCGGGATGCCACCGTCGGCGCCAGCGACCTCGGGACGGGTGAAGAGGTCTCGGGCGACGATATCGCGAGCGATCGCGTCGGGCCGCATCCGGCCGTCGGGGCGCTGGAAGGCGTCCATCGCCGCCGCGTCAGGGCGATTGATCCCGTCTGGCCGTTGACGACCGTCGGGGCGCTGACCGTCGGCGGAGGCGTCTCGCTCTCCGGTCTGGCCGCCGCTGCCGCCGCCAATCGCGCCACCCGAACCGGGGTTGTCAGCGCCGCCGGTTCCGCCGCCGAAGATGCCCCCTGTGCCGCCACCGAACGACCCGCCCGAACCCGTATTTCCGGTCTTGCCACCGGTGCCCGCGCCCGGAAGGGAATCACTTGCCCCACCACAGCCATACCCCGTTATGGCTAGAAGCAATGCAGCGCACGAAATCGTCGATAGACATGCAGTCCGGGTCATGGAGGCCTCCGTTTGTGTTTGCCCGCATATGCAGGCTTCCGCTGCCGGCCCGGGGGAACCGTGCCTGCGGAAGCTCATATTTCGGCAACGCTGGCGCTGCCGGTGCAGTTGGGACTTGTGACGGGGAGGGCCGCCGGGATTGTTCCCGTGCCACCCCTATCGGGTGGTTTTTTGTTCCAGCAGGCGGGCAGCGTCGTCGCGGAAAAGACCCTGAGGAAAATCGCTGAGATACTGGCGCACCGCTTCAACGGCGGCGCCGTCTCCGACCGTCTGCAGGCAGGCCACCCGTCCAAACGCCGCGCGATCGATCGTCTCGGAGCGCCGCGATCGGGACCTGACCAATTGGTAAGACCGCAAAGCGGCGCCGCAATCACCGGCCGCCCGCTGCAGGTCACCAGCGATGCGGGCGATTTCGTCGCGCCGTTCGCTCTCGGGATGATCGCGAAGAAACTGTGTCGCCTCGGTCAGGGCTCCGGCGCTGTCGCCCAGGCGCACCAGGGTCTCGATGATCGACACGTCCGCTTCCACGCGCAGAAGGCCGGTGGGGTTGGCACCGCGATAGCGGCGCCAGGCCGCCACGGCCGCTTCAGGTTGATGCAGGCGATCGCGCAGGACCTTGCCGATCTCGTAGGCGGCATTTTCAGCGGCGGGGCCGCCTTTCGCCAAGATCTCGCCATACAGTTCAAGCCCGCGGCGAATGTCACCGGCCGCGAAGGCATCCTCTGCGCTGCTCTCGCTGACCTCGGTGGTTGCTGATTGCCGGGGCAAGGCGGCGATCCCCGGCGCCGGCGTCGACAGGGCCACGACCGTGGGCCGCCTGCGCGTTCGCGCGCGGGTGGCAACCGCCGGCGGCGGCGCCGGCGTGGTCGGGCTAGCCCAGGACTCGCCCACGGCCAGGCGAGCCAGGCGCGTTGCTTGCCGCCAGACTTCGACCACGCCTTCATCGACGGCGACCGAGACATGATCCCCGCTGTGGACGCGGAACTTCGTGCCCACGACGACCACCCGATAGGGGCCCACGATGACGACGAAGTTTGTCCCCGCCGGTTGATGGGGAACGGCGAACTGAACATCACCCGCCTCCACCACCGGGCGTTGATCCGCCTCCAGCGTCAGGAGGGAATCGGGTCCGGCCACGGCAGCGACACCACCGGGCAGCGACAGCGACAGCGTCTCACCCGAAGCGGTTCGCACCGACGCTGGTCCGGTCATGTTGTGCACGACGGGCAGCGTCCCGGCAGCCGATCGGTTCACCGCCGACGGGCTCTCCGCCACGCGCGCCAGGCGCGGCGCCGCGGGCGGAACCTGCGCCGACGGCGAGACGTGTATCGTCGGCAGGGACAGCGGATGCGACGACGGCCAAAACACCAGGGCCAACACCGCCGCCAGGGCCGCGCTGCTGACCACGCCCCCCACGAACCATCGCCAGCGCGGCGGCGGCCGCAGGCGGACTTCAATCGCCGCCGCCGAAGACGTCGCTGCCCCCAGCTTGGTCCACACCCGACGCACGGCCATGTCGTCGACGGTGCGGGCCTGGCCGGCGTCCAGAAGCTGCCGCAGCTCGGCGCCGACGGGATCTGGCGTGCCGTCGAGCCAGCGTTGATCGCTCACTGACGCCTCCGCTTGGCTGCCTTCAAGAGCTGCGCGCGCCCGTGGTGAAGGCGCGACCAGGCTGTGTTCTGCGGACAGCCGACGATGCGCGCCACCTCTTCAATGGGCAAACCTTCCAGCTCGAACAGGATCAGAACCTGGCGCTTCTTGGGGTCAACTTTTTGCAGCAGGCCGTCCAGCACCTCCAGGCGCGCCGTCCGCTCGGTCAGGTCCGGCGGTGGCGGCGGTGGCGGCTCGCGCATCAGCAGCGCGGACAGGATCGACTGCACGCGCCGCTTCTGGGCCTGGCGGGATGTTCCGCGCACGGCGATGCGGTAGATCCAGGTCGAAAGCAGGCAGTCGCCGCGAAAGCGCGGCAGGCTGCGATGGACCGCCATGAACACGTCCTGACAGGCGTCTTCGCGCTCCACCGGCGGAACGCCGAAAGCGCTGACAAAGCGCTGCACGGTTGGCGCGTATCGCTGGTACAGCGTCTGCCATGCACCATGGTCGCCCTGCTGGCAGCGCGCCACCAGGACCCGGTCGGATGGTTCGACCGAACTGCGTGCGCTGGTGGTGGCGGTCCCGGGAGTCCTCAAAACGCCTCGATTCAAGATTAGTGGCCTTTGGCGATATTTTCGTCAGCGAAAATAGATTCCTGTTTCAAGTCCCACCCTTATGTAGGTCCGTGGGGTGCTGACCGCGCTGTCGGCCTGGGCGCCCAGGCCTCCCAGACGGTAGGGAACAGCCAGCCCGACCGCCATGCCTCCTCGGGCAAAGTAGATGCCCCCGCGCAGTCGATAGGCAAAGGCCGCCTCCACGTTGGGGCTGACGTTCCGGATGGTCCGCGTCGACCCGCCGGATTCCGTCACGTTGACCAGCAGGGCATCGACGCCCAGGTTCAGGCCTGGCTCCAGCCGCCCCGACCCAGCCTTCAGCGACAGGTACGTACCGAGGCGCACCGGAATGCGGCGAAGTGTTGCCTGCCCGGTCGACCAGCGTCCTTCGGCCGTGGGGGCAATGCCGACCGTCAGCGACGCACCGGCGCCCCGTTCTCGCGCCGCGCGTTGCAGATCGATGCCGGCCAGCGCCTCGAATCCCTCCAGAGCATCACCGCTGGATCGCCACGCGGCGCCCGCCACCACGGCGACATCGGTGCTCGGTGACGGCATGGGCGGTGGAGGCACTGGTTGCGGCGCTGCTGCCTCTGGCGTCGCAGCCGACGAGGGCGGGCGCGGGCCGATGGGGCTGTCCACCTGGACGACATAACGATCGACGATCAGCGCGATCGTCTCGGCCAGCGCCAGGCAGTCAGAGATTCGGCCGCCGCGGGCGCCGCCGCTGACGCCGGGCAGCGCGCGCCGAAGCAACGACTGGCCAGCGTCGTCCAGCAGATCGACCTGCAGCCCCGGCGGCGTCCCCGACCGTGGCCGCAGCACCAGCTGCAGACCGCCCGCGACCGCAGACGCCTGCCACGACAGAGACGCCTCCGGCAGGCGCCCTTTGACGGCGCTCATCACCTGCGGCACCGACGGACAGTCGTCGGGCGCGCCGCCCGACACCGTGATGGTCAAGGCGTGAACCACCCAGAGCACCGCGGCGGCCACCCGACATCACCCTTCCGCCGGCTGGCTGCAGCGCGCGACCACGCGGGTCATGGCCGGGGCGAACAGCGCGGGCGGCGGCAACAGGCTGATCACCAGAAACTCTCCCGGCGGCATGTCGAAGAAATACCCCGGCTGAACCAGGACTCCGTCGTCTTGCAACAGGGTGTCGGCCCATTGGGCGTCGGTCCGCACGGCCGGAACGCGCAGGATCGCGGACCATCCACCTTCGGCGGGTAACAGCGTGCAGGGTGACGACGCCGGCAGCAGCGACCGCAGCTGCTCGCGGTTGGCCATCACGCGAGCGGCGATCGAGGCGCGAATCGCCGTGCCCAGGCGCAGGAGCGCGGGCGCTGCCAGCTGCACGGGCGTCGCCACCGACAGATACGTGTCGGCGATGAGCTCCAGCCGCGCCAGCGCGGCTGCCACGTCGGCATCTCGACCGCCCACCTGGATCCAACCCAGCTTCAGCTGGGGAAGACCGCACGATTTCGACAGCCCGCCCAGGCTGAACGTCAACGCGGCCCCGCCGCTGTCGGCGGCAGCCGCCGCGCTTGCGACAGGCTCGCGCCCGGCTGGCCGGCCCAACGACACCCTGCCCGACGGGTAGTCGGCGAACACCTCGTCGGCGATCAGGGCCAGGCCGCGCGCGGCGCACAGGTCCGCCAGCCGCAGGTGCTCCGCGCGTTTCAGAAAAGAGCCGGTGGGGTTGTTGGGGTTGACGACGATCAGGGCGCGCGGGGGGTGGCCCTGCCGGCGCGCCTCGGCCAGGGCCGCCTCGATGCTGGCGAAATCGACGTGCCAGTCGCCGTCATAGGCCAGCCGGTAACCCGCGGGAAGGATCCCTTCCAGGCGGGCCAGATAGTCGAACAGCGGATAGCTGGGCTCGGGCACCAGCACCGCGTCACCGGGATCGCACAGCAGCTTGAACAGCAGCCCGTAGGATTCGCTGGAGCTGGCGGTGACCACCAGCCGCTCGGGATCGACGGTCAGCCCACGCCGGCCTTGATCGGCGGCGATGGCGGCCCTGGCCTGGAGCAGCCCGCGCGGCGTCGGATGGTAAGCGGCCCCGTCGGCGTCACAGAGCGCCTGGCGCAACGCCGCCTCCGGATAGGACAGCCCGACCTGCGTGGGATTGGAGACGGTCAGATCGACGATCGGTTGCCCGGCCTGGCGGCGCGCCTGTTCGATGATGGCCAGCGCGTTCTCCGGCCGATCCCAGGGCAGACGATGCGAAAACACCGTCGCAGGTTAACACCGGTGCCCCCCCTCGCTGACGGTGGGAAACCGCGTCGATGGATCGGCGCCGATGACGCTGCGCTCGCCGGGCCGGCCCAGTTGCCGTACAATGATGGGTCCATGGGTCTCGATTTGCGCGATCTCCTGCGAGCGGACATGCGCCTGCACCCGCGCGTGGCGCAGCAATCCCTGTTCGGGCGGACCGAAGATCGCCAGCGCCTGGCCGCCACCTTGCCGCCCCTGGTCCCCTTCGGCAACGCGCAATACGCCGGCGCGGACTGGATCCTCGACTGGGATCACCGCATCCCCTCGCGCCAGGCGGTGCTGCGCCTGTTCGCGTTCTACTCCGAGGAGCGCAAGAAGGAATTCCAGGAGGGGCACGCCGCCCGGCAGCGCGAGATCGCCAGCCAGGATCTGTTCCCCGAGTTCGACGTCCCCGACTTCGTCAAGCTGCCGGCCGACGAGGTCTACGAGACCGAGATGGATCTGAAAGGCAGCCCGGCGCGCCTGCGTCTGGTCAGCGAATGGCGGCGCGAGATCGATCCGGGGCAAGGAAACCGCGCCGTGGAGATCGTGCGCGATTCGGAGCCGTTCCGGGCGTTGAAGGCGCAGTCGAAGATCAGGGCACCGGGCCTGGGCGATCTGGAGCCGGCGGAATGGTCGCCGCCCTGCGAGAGCGGACATGTCCGCTGGGGCGTCGACGTCTGGTACCTCCTGACCTTCAACGGCATGGTCGGGGAAGGGCGCGCCTTCCTGGTCGACCTGGAAGACCGGTCGGTGGTGCGCGAACGCGACTTCCAGTTCCGCGCTGGTTAGAGCCGCTCGCTCCTTGCCAGCAACCCGTCGGCCAGCCACTGTCCCAGCCAGCCAGAGCCCAGCCGGGCGGCCTCTTCGGGGGCGCGATCGTCCGCCAGGCGTTCGCACAGTTCGCCGAAGCGGAGGCCCTGGTTGATCCAGGCGAGCGCCGTCGCTTCGTCGGCCTCGACGTTCCGATGATAGACGACGGTCTCGCGTCGCCACACCAGGAAGGCGGCGGGCTGCCGGCGGGTGGTCGGGTCTTCTGCAGGCAGCGGCTGGTCGTCCTGAACGGCCGACCACAGATCGTCGAGGGCGTACGATGAAGGAACCAGCTCGTGGGCGCGGATGGGCAACAGCGGCAGGGTGGCGAAGGCCTCGGGTGGCAGCGCCGCCAGCTGTTCGCGGGTCAGCGGCGCTTGATCGACTCTGTCGAAAACGTCCAGGCGGGCCCACTCCAGCGCTGCCAGCTCGCCCAGCCAGGGGCGCTGCGCCGCCAGGGCGTGTCCCGCCGTGAAAGTCGGCAGGTGCTTTCCCACCTCGCGCAGGGACGGGTGCGCGGAGGGATGCGCCAGAAGATAGTCCGTGATGAGGTTGTGAAATCCGGATTCGTCCAGCACGGCGGCGGTGGCCGGGAAGTAGTCGCGCAGCGTGTCCCGGATTCGGTAGAAATACATGTTGGCGTAGATGTCCAGGCGGTCGACGGCGGAGGCCCTTTCGTCACCCTGGATCATGCCGGTCAGATCGTCCGGCCCCAGGCCTTGCGCGGAAAGTCCGGGACCGACGCCTTCGGGCGCGGTGATCAGCGTGAAAAACTGCCGTTCGATCTGCGCCAGCGTGGTTGGCCCGGCAGCCACCGCCGGCAGCCGTGGGCGCGACTCAGCCGGCGGCATGCTGGCCTGTCGGTGGCGCCAGCAAGGCGGCCTCGATGGCGGCGGCGCTGCGGGATTCAGCCACCACCCGTTCAAGCGGCGGGATGTGATCGTCCCATTCGATCAGCGTCGAGACGTGACCGAAACGCTGCAGCGCCAGGCGGTACAGCTCCCAGACGCCGTCGCAAACCGGGTGATCATGCGTGTCCAGCAGCAGCTCGCCCGCGGTGCTGTGCCCGGCCAGGTGGATCTGCCCTACCCGGCCCAGCGGAATCCCGGCGATGAAGGCGGCGGGATCAAATCGGTGGTTGTGGGCGCTGACGAAGATGTTGTTGACGTCCAGCAGGACGCCGCAGTCGGCCCGGTCACACAGGGCCGCCAGAAAATCCCATTCGCTCATGGCCGACTGGCAGAACGTGACATAGCTGGAGACGTTCTCGACCAGGATGCGCCGTTTCAGACGGTCCTGAACCCGCAGCACCCGGTCCGCGACGTGCGCCAGCGCCTCTTCGGTGTACGGCAGCGGCAACAGATCGTGGGCGTAGTGCCCGCCCAGGCTTCCCCAGCACAGGTGGTCGGAGATCATCTCGGGCTGGACGTCCGCCGCCAGGTCGGCCAGCGCCGCCAGGTAGTCAGCGTTCAGCGGGTCGACCGACCCCAGTGACAGAGAAACGCCATGCAGAACGACCGGCGACCTTTCGCGCACCGCGCGCAGCACGCGGCGTGGGTTCCCCCCCGGCACCATGAAATTGTCCGAGATGACCTCGAACCAGTCGACCGGCGGCGGCGCCTCCAGGACCGCCTGGTAGTGCTCCGTGCGCAGCCCGATGCCGTGGCCCAGATACGGAAAAAGCGTCATGGCGGAAGAAAGGCGGTGGAGATGCGTTTGTGAGACGGCCCCGCCGGCATTCCGACGAGGCCGCCAATCGACGCCGTTACTTGGCGACCTTGCCGCCCTTGTCCTTGCACTCTTTCTCGCTCATCTCGACCCAGCCTTTGCCCTTGCACCCGTTCTTGCCGGCGCAGGAATTGGCGGCGCCGTGACAGCCGCCCTTGCCCTTGCAGCTGTTGACGCCCTCACAGTGAACCTTGCCGCCGGTATCGGCAGCGTTGGCAATCACAGGAGCCGCGCTGGCGAAC